>JAHKAQ010000101.1 GCA_018825765.1 Patescibacteria group bacterium | reverse complement strand
GTAAGGGACGGTTATTCTTTTATTGAACGGGCGAAAAAGATAAACAGCGAGGAAGAGCGCCGTATATGGTGGTCTCGAGTATTACAGGAATTAGCCAACGCTTCAGGTCCGGGCATTAAAATAACGAAATTTGAGGTGGACAAGAAGGATTTTCGTCAGATAAAAGTTTCAGGCGTAGCGGCGACCAGAGAAAGCATGATTTTTTTGGAACAAAGATTAAAGGTCTCGGAATTTTACAAAGAGGTGATTTCACCGGTTTCAAATTTGACGTCAAAGGAAAACGTGAGTTTTGAATTTACTTTAAAATTAAAGGATGAATGGAAAAATTAAAAAAGTAATAACCTGGCTTTTGATTTTAGAGGTGGTTTTTTTAGGCCTGGCCGCGCCGCTTTTTTATATGGATTATTCTCTTTTAGGACAGGCGCTTGAAAAAGAAGAAAAAAGCCATAATTGGGCGTTAAAATTGGAAAGTTATGATAAAGTGAAAGATGAGTTCGCTAAATTGGGCGGCGGCGGGAATAAAGTAAAAGCCAGGTTTACCGGCAAAGATCAGGCGGTTGATTTTATTAGTCGGGTCGAACAGGCCGGGGCTGATTTAGGGACGCAGTTCACCCTGGAAGCCTATGAAGGGAAAGTTGACCCAAAGAGCAGCAAGAGTAAAAAAACAGAGGAAAAAGAAATAAAAGACGATGAACTGGCTTTTATTTTGAAAACCCAGGGTAGCTTTTCTGATTTTGTCAAATTTCTGATCCGACTGGAGAATCTGGATAAATACGCGACCATAAAAAGGATTTCACTGGAAAAGGAGAGGATAAGAGTAATCGGAGAGGCAGGGGCGAAAGAAAAAGATATATTGAGCGGGGAAATAATAATAGCGGCTAAACAATGAAAACTGGGAAACGAGAAGTAAAAATTAAGAAATTAAAATTGGCGAAGACATGGCTGATTTTCGGGTTAATGTATTTGAGTATTTTAATGTCCCTGGCGGCGGGTATTGTTTCCTGGATCTATCTTGATTTTAATTTCAAAGAACAGGAGAAGCAAATTTTAGCCGCTAAAGAAATTAAATTCGACAAAGAAATAGATGAAAATGATTTAGGCGAAATTGAAGAATTTTTCGGGCAGAGAAAATCAAGATATGATAACAGCGGCAATATAATAGTGCGTGAAATTTTTGATTAAGATGAAATTTTTTGAATCAAAAAAAAATAACCTGGAGTTTATGTTAAGGGCGGTAAAGACCCTGATGTATTGCCGGGTAAGCCAATGGGAGCCTAATCTGGTGGAAATGGGACAGTATTTTATCGGGCAGGGAGTAAGTAAAATAAAAAGAGTACCTGGCCAGGATCTTGAGATTTTAGGCCGTTTAAAATTTATTTTGGACTGGTTTTTAAATAAGGGAGTGATTTTTGTTAAATCCGGGTCTTTTTGGTGGAAGGGGAGGAGAATTTTGGGGCAGGGTTTGGCTGGAAATTCGCTTTATCTTAAGAAGGTCTCCAATGAAAAAATGAAAATCGCGGTTAGAACGGCTAAAATAATAAAACATCTTCCCTTTATTCGAATGATTTCAGTTTGCGGGACCGTGGCTGGCGGCAACGCGCGAGAGGACAGTGATATAGATTTTCTGGTTATAACAAAACCAGGGCGGATTTTTTTGGCCCGGTTTTTCTTGATGCTGGCGCTGGAGATTTTAGGGAAAAGAAAGAAAAGCAGTCAAATTAAAGACAGGATTTGCTTAAATCATTTTATCGCAAGAGACACTCTTTTAGTTAAGTATCGTGATCTGTATTCGGCTATGGAATATGCTAAAATGGTATGTTTGATTGACAGGGAAAAAACTTTGGCTGATTTTTTGAAAACTAACGCCTGGATCGGGGATTATTTAACTGGAATTGAATGGGATAAAAGGAGGCAGTTATCTAATTTCTGGCAGGAACAGGTGGTAAAAAAGAGTGGTGACTCGACGGTTTATCGATTGACGGATAAGATATTAGGGTCGAAGTTTTTTGATTGGCTGGAGAGATTTTTAGCTTACTGGCAAATAAGGAGAATAAAGCGGAAGAGGGAGAAGCAAAAAGGAGGCCAGGTTTATTGGGGAGATGAGGCTTTGATTTTTCATCCTGAACCTAAGAGCGATTATACAGCTAAAAGATTCAGGGATTTTATGGATTTAGAAGAGGAAACAATAAGAAGTTTAATAAGACAGGAATGGCAACATCCCGACGCATTAAAAGCGCGAACATAAATTTAAGAGATGAGCTGGCTTTTATTATAAATAAGGAGCTTGAAATACCAGGTGCGCTTATAACCGTGCTTCGGGTGGAGTCGGCGGCGGATTTAAAAAGTCTGAAAGCGTATATAACGGTTATGCCGGAGAAATATAAAAATAAGGCCATAAAAGCGCTGGAAAAGTTAAAATCCGAAATTAGAAGACAGCTTGCCTCCAGGGTTAAAATTAAGTATATTCCAATGATAACTTTCCTGGGCGACCAGGGGTATGAAAATTTCGTCCAAGTAGAAAGAATTGTTACTAAACTCCATGGAGGAAAAAACATACGGAAAAAAAATAATTAAATTAAGAGGGATTTTTGAAGAAGCCGGGAAAGTGGCTTTGTTGACACATAAACAGCCGGACGGAGATGCTTTGGGTTCTACTTTGGCTTTGAAATTTTATCTGGAAAATCAAGGTAAGCGAGTGAAGGTTTTTTATAGCGGGGAGATGGAGGAAAATTTAAGTTATTTGCCTGGATTTGACGAGGATTATTTTTATGAGGAAGGTTATGAGATTAAGGAAAATTTTGATTTAGCGGTGATTTGCGATGCCGGAGAAACGAGAAGAGTGGGGATAAGCATTCGTAATCTTGATCCCAAAAGCCGAAAATTAGTTTTTATTGATCATCATACGAATAAAACAAGAGAGGAGTGTTTACTTGAAATCGCGCGCCGGGATTCGGCGGCGACATCCATGATTGTTTACGATTATTTTTTGATGAATCGGATTGATTTTTCAAGAAATATCGCAACTTGTCTTTTGACCGGGATTTTTACAGACACAGGAGGATTTAAACACGCCAATACCGATAGTCGGGTAATGCAGGCCGCGTCGGAATTGATGAGAAGAGGAGCTTGCTTATCGCTTATCGCTAAAAAGAATTTTTCCAATAAAAAGATAAATACTTTGAAAGTTTGGGGAAGGGCCCTGGAGCGGGCAAAGTTGAACAATCGAAGCAAGATGGCTTTTTCGTATATCACCCAGAATGACCTAAAAGAATGCGGGGCGAGTATAGAAGATTTGAGCGGAGTGACGAATATTTTGGGTTCGGCCGAAGAATCGGTTTATTCGCTTTTTCTGGCGGAAACTGAAAATCATAGATTAAAAGGGAGTTTAAGAAGCGAGGAGTATAAAAATTGCGATGTTTCAGAAATTGCTAAAATGTTGGGAGGAGGAGGACATAAATTAGCGTCAGGATTTGAACTTGAGGGTAAAATAAAAAAAGATAAAGACAAAGGGACGGAAGTGGCTTGATCGCGGGATAATTTTTGAGGGTTTTACAGCCAGACAGGTTTTGGTTTTGAAATTTTTAATTTTTGTTATGCGTTTT
>JAHKAQ010000100.1 GCA_018825765.1 Patescibacteria group bacterium | reverse complement strand
GCTTCAATGGCTACCATGCCGGTTTTTTCTTTTTCTTTCGAGGGATCAAAGATGATCGGCTCGATGATCACGGGCATTACTTTTTCTTCGGCTTTGATGCATTCAGGCCGGCGGGCGGAGGTGAGCGTAAAAGACAATGTTTGCCCTACAGGCATTTTTTCTAAAAAAAAAGCTTATAAGATATACGAAGAGGCGGCCAATGGTAATGTGAATGCCTTTAACCAGATGTTGAAGCTGGGGGCGGTGAGAGACGAGGCGAGTAAAATTTTGCATTATGGCACTTACGGAACTGGAGTGCTTTCTTTTCCGGCTGAGTCTTTGGTCACTTTTTCGCACGAGTATGAGCTGGAGCGGGAGTGGATGCCGGAAGAAGCGGGAATGCTGATCGAGCTTTTGGAGAAAAAAATGAAGAAAATGGGCATTGATTTTTTGTACGCGACAAGGTCGGTGGCGCCGAGAAATACTTACGCTTATCCGAATTTGTTTAAAGATCCCGGGGAAGGGAATTTGGCGCGGGATTTGGCGCAAGCGAATAAGCTGGATAAAGATATGACAAAAATTGTTTCGTTTGAGAGTTATTTGGGTCAGGGATTTAAAAAAAGGGTTTTGGAGTTTATTAAGATAAGAAAAGGGATTGTAAGAGATAATAAGACTTTGAAAAAAAGATGGCCCGAGCTTTTGGGGCTGCGGCGAAAGCTTATTCGCGATTACGGCACGGGTTTAAATATCAGTTTTCTTTCCAGGGTTAGCTGGAGGGTGTGGCGGGATAAAAAGCGCCACCGCACGGCGCCGGTAGTGACTGAATCGATTTATTATTGCGCCAGTCGGGCGAGCAGGGTCATTGGTTGCCACAGGAAAGATTGGGAGCGGCGGGGAGATTTGAGCGTGGAGGCGATTGAGGAAATTAACCGGGTGCTGGCCGTGCCGCCGGTTTTGAGGCAAGACCAAAAGCTTAGACAAATTTATTTAAAGGCTTGTTTTGATTCTTTTTTGGCTTATGAGCGGATGCTTGAGCTGGGGATTGAGCCGCGGGACGCGATTTTTGTGATACCGCGCGCCATAAGAATAGATATGATTCAGCAATATAATTTGCATAATTTGATTGAGGGTTATTATCCTTTAAGAAGCTGCGTGACGGCTGACGAGCAGATATTAAGACAGACCAGGGAGGAGATAAGGCAGATTAAAAAGCTTTTTTCGGCCCGGGGGCTGGGATATTTGAATAATCTTATTGAGCCGAAATGCACCGGCTCGGGGTTTTGTCCGGAAGAAAAAACTTGCGGCTATATCAAGGGAATGGTAAAGGGTTATAATGATAAAGGACATGGAGAAATGAAAGATGATTTGGAGCAAAGATTTTTGGATAAATTAAAAAGACTGGGAAAATAAGCTAAAGTTAATTTATGATTTTAGGAGCGGAAGAATTGTTAAAAAGAGTAAAGAAGCACGAGCTGGTAAAAGGGTTAAGCCGGCGCGAGCTGGTGAATCCCGAAGGGCCGGGCTTTGATCTTCGGGCCGGGGAAATTTATTCTATTTCGGGCCGCGGTTTTTTGGGGAAAAAAGAGCGGCAGACGGCAAAGATTAAACTGGAGGCGGGTGTTAAGGCGCGAAAAAAGAAGATTATCATAAAACCCGGAGATTATTACCTGATTACTACTATGGAGGAGATAAGAATGGGAGACAGGACACTGGGGCATATTTATCCCAGGAGCACTTTGTTTCGAAGCGGAATTCAGTTATTGTGCGGTAAAGTGGCGCCTGGTTATTACGGGAAATTGACTTTTGGGATAAAAAACGCGGGCAAGGTTGAATTTGAGCTTGAATTGGGCGCGCGCGTCGCTTATATGATATTTTTTGAGGTTCGGGGGCGTTCCAATGCTTCACGCGGCCAGTGGCGGGGAGGCCGGATCGCGGCGGAAAAAAAAGAGCGGCAGATTTAGGGTTAAAAATAAGATCGGGGAAATTTACAGGACTCCATGGGGCGATTTAGTTAAAATTGTTAAAGTGAAACAATATACTAAGCTTGAAGATATTCCGACATGGAAATATTTTGATAAGGGTATGAAAATCTCGGCTAGAAAAGGAGAAAAATACGGAAATAACAAATGGGATCATGTCTTTTTTAAAAAAGTAAAATGAAAAGCAATATAAGTAAAAGTTTGCAACCATGCTTGATAAGAAAATTATAAAATTTGTGGGTTTTGACCTGGATCAGACGCTATATGAGGATAACGCGGGCACGCATAACGCTTACAGGAGCACCCTATACCGCTTATTGGCTAAAGAGTTGGGTATAGGACTTGATAAGGCGGAAAAGGAATTTAAGAAATTATACAAGGTGCTGGGCAGCGGAACCGAGGTGGCGCGGGTAATGGGGGTTAAAAATCCGGAAATGCTTTCGGCCAAGGTGTCAAATTTGTCCAATATGCATAAATATATAAAAAGGGATGAGAAGCTGGTAAAGTTGATTGAGTATTTGGACGAAAAATATGAACTATTTTTAATAACGGCTTCGGCCAAGAAAAGTTCGGGTTTAAAGCTTGAGAAATTGGGGTTTGGAATGGGAGTTTTTAAGCACGCGATCTGTTCCGGGACCAAGGGCTGGGGCAAGACCACGGGCAAGAGCTTTTCCAGGCTTTTGAAACTGACCAAGGCACGTCCCAGGGAGCATGTTTTCGTGGGAGACCGGGACGTGACTGACATTTTGCCGGCCAAAAGGGCGGGGATGCAGACGGTGATGGTTTGGGGCAGGTCAAAAAACGCGGATTTGAGCATCAAGACAATTTACGAGCTGGAGAATTATTTATAGAGATAGATTTAAGCAACCGGAGGGGATTGGAGGAATAAAAACAGGCCATGAAAATTAAAAAGGTAAAAAAATTTTCCGAGAGGGAGCTTATTCGGCGGCTGGGCGAGGTGACCATGCTTAAGGCGCCGCGGCAAAAGCCGTATAAAGAGGCGGTAATTACTTTGGAGCGGTTGGATACCAGCGAGCTCTGGTGTCCGCAACGTTATTTAATCGAGCAAAATTTGACAGAGATCGCGGAACTAAATTGGGAAATGAGGCGTTTAGGCGTGGATATTTTTAACCTTTCAGGCTATGCTCGTTTTTTGCTGGAGGGGGAAAAAGAAGAGCATGATATTCTGCCTATTATCGTGGAGGAGAGTATTGAAGCGGACGGCCGGGTGGTAAATATTGTGTGCGACGGGATGCACCGGGCATTTTTGGCCAAAAGCTACCGGATTAAGCCGGAAGTGGCTTTTATTCGGGGGATTCCCAAAAAATTTCCTTATTATAACTACCCGGTGTATAAAGGGCCGGACTGGGATAAGCTGGATATGTTCGCTGCTCTTCCTTTGCCCGAAGGATATATAAAGAAATGGACCAGGGAGAAGAATTATAAGGCGTATTACAAGAATTTTAACAGCCAGTTTAAGAACGTGAGCGTGGCGCGAAGTGAGGCGGGGAAAGGCTAAAGAAGGATAATTTGAAGATTTCAGGCTGCTGTTTTGGGTCTGGTTTTAATTATTAAGAAAAAGACATGAAACAAAGACATAAAGTTTATGGAAATATAAAAAATACGGATCCAGAGGCATATCGCTTTATAACCGGAGAGCTTGACCGTCAGCAGAAGGGGCTGGAGATGATTCCTTCGGAGAGTTACGCTTCGCGGGCGGTTCTGGAAGCTATGGGCTGTATTTTTAATAATAAGTATTCCGAGGGTTTCCCGGGAAAGCGTTATTACGGCGGACAGGATTTCACGGATAAAATTGAACAGCTGGCGATTGACCGGGCCAAGAGGCTTTTTGGAGTGGATCACGTGAATGTTCAGCCTTATTCGGGCAGTCCGGCTAATCAGGCGGTTTATTTCGCCCTGCTCCAACCCGGGGATACGGTGCTGGGCATGCAATTACAGCACGGCGGGCATATTACTCACGGACTTAAGATAAATTTTTCCGGCCGTTTTTATAATTCGGTTTTTTACGGCGTGGACAAGCAGGGTTTTATTGATTTTTCCCAGGTGGAGAGCATGCTAAAAAAACACCGGCCAAAAATGATAATCGCCGGGGCCACGGCTTATCCCAGGGAGTGGGATTTTGCTACATTTTCCAAGCTGGCCAGAAAATACAAAACGTATTTTATGGCTGACATCGCGCATATTATCGGGCTTATAATCGGGGGAGCGCATCAGTCGCCGGCAGGCAAGGCGGATGTTATTACTTCCACTACTCATAAAACTTTGCGCGGTCCGCGGGCCGGGATTATTATGTGCAATGGCAAGCCGTCTGATCCTTTGCGCGCGCCGAAAAATCCTACTAAGCGGGATATTCCGACTTTAATTGACCGGGCGATTTTCCCCGGCCTGCAGGGAGGGCCGCACGAGCATACAATCGCCGGGATCGCGGTGGCATTAAAAGAAGCCAGCGGGGCGGAGTTTAAAAAGTGGGCCAGGCAGGTGGTAAAAAACGCCAAAGCTTTGGCCGAAGTTTTTATAAGACGGGGTTTTGATCTGGTTAGCGGCGGCACGGATAATCATCTTATTTTAATGAATGTTACGGGTAAAGGTTTGAATGGAAAAGAAGCGGAGACGGTGCTTGATAAGATTGGTATTTCGGTGAATAAAAACGCGGTGCCGGGCGACAAGCGGCCACCTTATTCGCCGAGCGGGATCCGACTGGGAACGCCTTGCGCCACGATTCGGGGAATGAAAGAAGATCAAATGAAGATTTTAGCCCAGGCCATGAGCGACGCGATGGAAAATCACAAGAGTCCGAAGATAGTGAAAAAAAGTGAACGGACAGTTAGGCAGTTGTGCCGGGATTTTCCGATTTATCCTGAATTGTAATAGGTTTTATAATTTAAAAAAAATGTTAGGGCGTGAAAAATATTGGGAAGGGCATTTTTTAGCGGAGGAGGAACATTTGACTCCGGCTGAAGAAGCGGTTTACAGATGGTATATAGAAAATCCTAAATCGAAAGAAGAACGGATCAGGCGAAATTCGTTTGAAGTTATGGATGATTTTTTTTCTGTTTATGGAGCTTCGGAGGTTGAAAAAGATAAGGCCTGGGTAGACAATTTAAAGAGAAGGGACGAAAGGAAATTTATAAAAGGGGAGATTTTTGAGACAATTATAAGAGAGGCAGAGACTAGTGACTGGTTTGGTGAAGATTGTTACATAAGCGCGGCTTCGGAATTTGATGACAGGAAAAACGCGGTTGATTTAGTTTTTGAATGGGAACAGGGGGAAGGCAAGGAGCCGTTAAGGATAACAGTTGATTGTACGGTTACTGAAAATCAGGCAGTTTTAAGAAAAAAGGTAAAGAGGATTATGAAGCAGGTCGAAAGTGGTCATCTGGGGACTTTAAAGTATTTTTCTTCCTGTGAATTTGAAGAAGAAAAAGGGGAAAAAGAACAGATTCCCATGGTACTATTGGCAATAAGTCCAGAAGGATTGAAAGAGCTGTGCGAATCTTTTGTGAGGGTAATAAATAAGGAAGAGGGAGGAAATAAAGAGTTTGCCGAACATTATTTTGGGTTTTATGCCCTAAGAAAAATAGATTCTCAATTAAAAGAACAGAGGAAGCTTGCGGAGGTGAATTTAGGATTAGCAAGGCCGCGGTCAGAAAGAGAGCTGAGATTAAAAGAAGCTATGGAAAAGATAGAAAAGGTAATAAATAAAATCAGTAAATTAGTAAAAGAAAAACAAAGCTCTTTGAATCAGGAGACGATCCAAAGAGCCGAGAAGAAGGAAGACGAATTTATTTTTCCGTCTTTTCCTTCTTTTTCCTCTTTTTGAGTTGTTTTTGGCGCTTTTTGATTTGCGCCAAAAACAACTCTTCCAGACTGAAAAAGGGGTCTTTTGGGGGACTGTTGTCCCCCCTTTCTTTTTTCATTTTTTCCTCCTTTTTTTGACAATGAGCAGCCAGGTTCGGCTTCTCATTGTTTTTTTGGGTTTTTTGTTCTACCTTTAAAGATAATTGAAGTAAGATTTATGGTCAAAATAATTGACGGTAAAAAAATAGCGGAAAAGGTGTTTAAGGAAGTTAAAGCGAGATTAAGAAGAGTGAAACACAGGCCAAAATTGGCCGTTGTTTTGATTGGGGATGACCCGGCTTCTAAGATTTACGTGAATATGAAGATAGAGGCTTGCAATAGGCTAGGGATTGAATCGGAGGTGGTCCAGTTAAGTCGAAAAGAGGCGGAAGAGATGGTTGAAAAAGAGAAGAGCCGGTTAGAGAGAGAGATAGAGCGTTTGGATGCGGATGAGACGGTGACTGGTATTTTGGTGCAGCTGCCGCTTCCAGGGAATTTTTCTTCGGATAAGATAATTGCTGGTATAGATCCTGAAAAAGACGTGGATTGCCTGCATCCGCAAAATTTAGGACGTTTTATGATGGGAACGGGAAGGATCGCGCCTTGCGCGTCAAAGGGATGTCTTAGACTTTTGGATGAATACGGGATAAAAATAGCGGGCAAGGAAGCAGTGGTAGTGGGGAAAAGCAAGATTGTGGGCCGTCCCATGTCTCGAATGCTTTTAGCGCGCGGCGCCAGGGTTTTAAGCTGTGATAAGTCAACAAAGAATTTAGCTCAATGCACAAAAAGGGCGGATATTTTAGTATCGGCGGCGGGCGAGCCGCGGCTTATCAGAAAGGAAATGGTTAAAAAAGGAGCGGTGGTGATAGACGTGGGCACCACGCGCGAGAAGACAGGATCTAAAAAGAAATCGGCTAAAGGAAAATTGAAGCGCGGGTTAATAGGGGATGTTTGTTTTGATGAGGTTAGCGAAGTGGCGTCGGCGATTACGCCGGTGCCCGGAGGAGTGGGGCCGATGACCGTAGCCATGCTGATGGAAAATGTGGTGATTTTGGCGGAAAATAAATGAATGAAACGCGGAAGTAGCTCAGTTGGCAGAGCATTTGCTTCCCAAGCAAAAGGCCGCGGGTTCGAATCCCGTCTTCCGCTCATGAAGGTTTTGGCTAAGTTATTTTTAATTCAGGAAAGATGAAGTCCGCGGGATTTCTGGAAAAAATAAAAAGATTGCGCAAGTTGTTTATGTCAGTAAGCGACTGTCTTTGACTATGGCAAGAACTTAAAGAGAATAAAGGAAATTGAGGCAAAGATGACCGGGCCGGATTTTTGGAAAAACAACAAGCGAGGACAAAAATTAAGCGAAGAACTGGCTATCCTAAAGGCTAAAGTGGAAAAATTACAGAAGATTGAGGCGCAAATTAAGGATTTAGAGGAGCTTGTGGATATTTTTGATGATGATAGAATAGTCCAAGAAGCCAATGAAAAGTATCGGAGTTTAAAAATTGAATTGGAGAAAATAAAAATAAAGGCGAAACAAGCGGATAAGTATGATTACGCCAATGCTATGATCGTGATTTCGGCCGGCGCTGGAGGAGTGGACGCGCAGGATTGGGCGGAAATGCTGGTCCGGATGTATTTAAGATTCGGCGAAAAGGCCGGATTTAAGGTCAAGTTAACGGCTAGATCGGCTGGATCTGAAGCCGGGATAAAGAGCGCGGTTTTGGAGATAAAGGGCCGGGAAGCTTACAGGATATTTAAGATGGAAGCTGGAGTGCACAGATTAGTTCGGCTTTCGCCGTATAACGCGAATAATTTGCGGCAAACCTCTTTTTCTCTGGTGGAAGTGGTGCCGGAGATAAAAGAAGACGAGCTGATGGTGGAAGACAAGGATTTAAGGATTGACACTTTTCGTTCCAGCGGAGCCGGAGGTCAGCACGTGAACACCACTGATTCAGCGGTGAGAATAACGCATCTTCTTTCAGGGATTACGGCTGTTTGCCAAAGCGAGAGAAGCCAGTCGCAGAACAAGGATAAGGCAAAAAAGATTTTAGCAGGCAAGCTGTATGTTTTAAGAGAAAAAGAGCGAAAAGAAAAGGAAAAACAGGCAAAGGGCGAGTACAAATCGGCGAAATGGGGGAATCAGATCCGTTCTTACGTGCTTCACCCGTATAAAATGGTAAAAGATCATCGAACAGGTAAAAAATCAGGCAAGGTAGAAGAAGTGCTTGATGGGAATCTCGAGATCATAAATAGTTATAGGTAAAAATAAAAATGATAGAATATAGAGATGTTGATAAGGTATATGATAAAGATCTTAAAGCGTTATCAAATATTAACATAAAGATAAAACCGGGAGAATTTGTGTCTATCGTGGGTCAAAGCGGGACCGGTAAATCAACGCTTTTAAAGCTTTTGACCCGGGAAGAGTTTCCCACGGCCGGCCGGGTGATATTTTATGATATTGATTTAGGGGAACTAAGCAAGAAAGAATTGCCTTTTCACAGGCGGCGCATAGGGGTTATTTTCCAGGATTTTAAATTATTACCAGCCAGGACAACTTATGAGAATGTGGCTTTCGCGTTGGAGGTTTCGGGTAAAAGTTCAGATGAGATTAAAAAAAACGTGCCGCAAATTTTGGATATTGTGGGTTTAGGCAATAAGTTTAATTCTTATCCGAGAGAACTTTCAGGCGGGGAACAGCAAAGAGTGGCTATCGCGCGTTCTCTGGTGCATCATCCGGAGGTTTTGATTGCTGATGAACCAACCGGGAATCTGGACATTATAAATACCTGGGAAATTATCGACCTTCTTTTAAAGATAAACAAGCTGGGGACTACGGTAGTTTTAGCCACGCATGACAAAGAAACCGTGGATAGAATAAGCAGGCGGGTTATCGCGATTGACGACGGAAGGGTTATCAGAGATCAGGAGCAAGGAAAATACATGCTATAAAGCGTTAAAAACAAGATTATATAAAATTTATGGATGCTAGTTTTCACCGAGCGATAAAGGCGGGTTTGAAAAATTTCGTGAGAAACGGCTGGCTGAGTATCGCCACAACAAGCGTTATAGGACTTACCTTGTTTATTACGAGCATTCTTTTGGGTTTATTGTTTGTGTCCAGTTATGTTTTGGGAGAGATCCAGGATAAAATCAGCGTTAGTGTTTATTTTAAGACAAATGCCAGTCAGGAAAAAATCGATGAGGTGAAAAAAGATCTGGAAATTATGCCTGAAGTGAAAAAAGTTGAATATACTTCCAGAGACGACGCTCTGATGATGCTTAGGGAGAAATACCAAAATAATGAAGTGATAGTTGAGTCGTTGCGTGAAATCAGGGAAAATCCGCTGGAGGCTTCGCTTAGTATTTTAGTTTACGATCCAAGCAAGTATGAATCGATTGAGAACAAGCTGATAGCCGGTAAATATAAGGATTTGATCTCAAAAATGGATTATTCAGACCATCGCGGTGAGATTGAGCGTTTGAATAAGATTATAAAGTCAATAAAAAAGGTAGGGTTTTTGATTATTTTGACCCTGGTGGCGGTGTCGGTTTTGGTTACGTTTAATTCTATAAGATTAACAATGTATACTTACAGGGCTGAAGTGGAAATAATGAGATTGGTGGGAGCCAGCAATTGGTTTGTGCGCTTGCCATTTATCACCGAAGGTATATTGTATGGATTATTTGCGGCTCTTCTGGTATCAGTGTGCTGGTATCCGCTGGCAAGCTATTTGGCTCCTTTTTTCGTAAGTTCCGGACTGCAATTGGATCTGGTGGAATTGCTTAATCAAAATTTTATATATGTTTTAGGAATTGAGATTTCAGGAGGAGTGTTGATGGGAGCGGTGAGCAGTTTTATCGCCATACGAAGATATTTAAGAGCTTAAAGGAGTGTTTATGATTGAGGAATATATTCCACAACTTATTATGGTTATTTCGGCCGGAGCTTTATTGGTGCTAGTTGGGAGAAAGGTGCCAAATTCCTTAAAAGATTTGGATAAAGAAACTTTAAGGCAAGAAAAAGTATCAGAGCAACAGGAAAATAAAGATTTTAAGGAGAAATTATCAAGAAGGCTGGAAAAATTACTTCGGACAGTAAAGATTTTTATATCCAGAAGTGACGCGAAATTGATGGAGGTGATAAGGAGTTTGCAGAGAAAAAGGGAAAAGGAAAATGGTAATGGTCAGTTTGAGAAGGGCAGAGACCGGGTTGGATTCGGGAATTTTTCAGAGAAGCAGGCGGAGAAAGATAAAGACAAAGATCAGGCCGGGGAGAAGATAAAAGAAGAACAGGAGAAAGAAGAGGATCTGGAAAAAGACAGGAGAAAGCAAGAGAAGAAGAAATTCGGGTTTGGCTTGGCAAATATCAGAAAAAAGATAAATTTAAGGAGAAAGGAGCGAGTTCCAAGCGATACTTTAAAAACAAAGCCGACATTTTCGCGAAAACCGGGTTTTTTTAAAATGCCGGTTAGAAACATTAATATCGCAGAGGCACGAAAGGTAATGTTTGAAAGACAGGAGAAGGTATTGATAAAAAAGATTGCCATAAACCCCAGAGATGATCAGGCTTACGTGGCTTTGGGCAGGTTGTATCGGGATTCAGGCAATTTAGGAGACGCGAGGGCTTCGCTTAGTCAGGCGCTGAAGATAAATAAGGGAAATATATCGGCGAAGAAGATTATCAAGGAGCTTGAAGAACAAAAGCCGATATAGCTCAGTTGGTAGAGCAACGCCATGGTAAGGCGTAGGTCCGCGGTTCAACTCCGCGTATCGGCTCACTTGCATTTTTGCGGTTATAATGATAATTTTACAAACTGTTGTAATTAAATAAAATAGGGAAATTTATGATAAAAAAGGCTCAAAAACAAGAAGCAAAGAGTGAACTTTTGGGTTTGATTGAAAAATTTAAAGATCAGGAAGCGAGTGATATAACTTTAGAGGAAATGTTGAAAATGGGAGTGCATTTTGGTCACCAAAAGACTCGCTGGAATCCCAGAATGGGAGGATATATTTTTACCCTGAAAGAGGGAGTGCATATTATTGATTTGGAAAAGACCAGGGAAAGGCTTGGAAGCGCTGTTTCTTTTTTAGAAGAAAGGATAAAAAGGGGAGAGGAGATTTTATTTGTAGGGACAAAAAGACAGGCCAAAGACTTGGTAAAAGAAGCGGCTGAACATTGTAAAATGCCTTACGTGGTTGAAAGATGGCTGGGGGGAACTTTAACTAATTTTGAAGTGTTAAAAACCAGGATAAATAAATTACTAACAATAGAAGATTTGGAGCAAAAAGGGGAATTAAAGAAATATACAAAAAAAGAACAGGCGAAATTTCGAGAAAAGATAGAGAGTTTTAATGAAAAAATGGGAGGGATAAAAAACATGAAGCAATTGCCCGGCGTGGTTTTTGTGGTGGATTCTGTTTTTGATAGTTTGGCGGTAAAAGAAGCCAAGAGAGTGGGGATTCCGGTGGTTGCCCTGGTTGATACTAACGCTGATCCTTGTGACGTTGATTATCCGATTCCAGCCAATGATGACGCGGTAAAATCTTTAAGATTTCTTTTAGCTTTAATCGCGGCAAAAGTTGCCGAGGTAAAGCCAGGAAGAGAGCCAGAAGGTAAATAAAAATAGATGAAGATTGACGCGAAAATAGTTCAAAAATTAAGACAAATGACCGGAGTAAGCGTTATGAAGTGCAAAGAAGCTTTGACCGCGGTTCAGGGGGATTTGGATAAAGCGGTGCTTGAACTTAGGAAGCAGGGACAAGCCGGCGCGGAGAAAAAATCACAAAGGAGCGTGAAAGAAGGAATGATTTTTTCTTACATACATGGCAACGGGAAGATCGGAGTTTTGTTAAAATTGTATACTGAAACGGATTTTGTTTCGAAAAATAGTGAGTTTCAGGAGCTGGGCCATGATATAGCCATGCAGATAGCGGCGACTGACCCGAAATATTTGGACAAAGGCGCTGATAAAGAAAATGCTCTGCTTTTACAGGAATTTATAAAAGATCCTCAAATAACCGTGGGAGATTTATTGAAAGATAAAATAAATAAGTTGGGAGAGAATATAAAAATAGGAGAGTTTATTCGATACGAGTTATAAAAAATGAACGAACACGTAAAACGAAAAATTTTAATCGTGGAGGACGATGAGATGCTTATAGAGATCTATAAAAAGAAATTTGAAAAGGGGGATTTTGAATTGATTTTCGTAAAAGACGGGAAGCAAGCAATGCGAGAAGCGAAAAGCAAGAAGCCGGATTTGATTCTGCTTGATTTAGTAATGCCTGAAATTGATGGATTCCAGGCGCTAAGTTTTTTAAAAGAGGATCCGGAAACTAAAGATATTAAGGTGGTTATTACTTCGAACATAAGCCAGGAGAGCGAGAAAAGAAAGGCAATGGAGCTGGGAGCGGCTGATTTTTTGGTTAAATCCAATTTTGATTTAAGCCAACTGGCGGAAAAAATAAGAGAATATATAAAATAGGGTGAAATATATAAAAATAGCTAATTACACAGGTCCTTTAGGACTTGTTTTGGAGTTGATTGAAAAGCGGGGATTGGATATAAATAAAATCGCGCTGGTTTCGGTGGCTGATCAATATTTAGAATATATCAGGGAGAATAAAGTGAAAGCGAATGAGATAGCTGATTTTTTGGAAATCGCTTCCAAGCTGGTTTACATTAAATCAGCTTATCTTATCGCGATTCCTGAAATACAAGGGACAGGTAAGGAGGAGATGGAAAGTTTAGAGCAAAGGATAAAGATTTACGAGAAATTCAGGAACGCGGCCCGTGATTTGGAGAAAATTATGGGGAAAAAAATGTTGCGGCAACGGCCGTTGGCGATTTTAGAAAGTAAAAAATATTTTTTCGTAAAGCATAAAAAAATTAGCAAACAAGTCCTGCTGGAGAGATATTTAGGCATATTGAAGAGATTACCGGAATCGTGTATTCTAAAGCAAGAGAAAGTGAAAGCCAGGATAAGAATGGCAAAGATTATAAGCGCTGTAAGAGAAAGACTGAAAAAGGTTTCTAATTTTTCTTTTTTCAGTGTTTTTCGTTCAACGAACAAAATAGAGCGGGTGTTGGCCTTTTTGGCAATTTTAGAGCTAACCAGGAAAAAAGAGGCGAGGTTTTTTCAGCGAAGCTTTCTGGGGGACATAAGAGTGTCAAGAATAAGGCTGAAATAGAGGATCCGCCGCCAATAAAATGGAAATAAAAAACAAAAATGGAGAGTAAACGACAATCAGGCTCGAACGCGCAGGCCGCGGCAGAAAGAATCGGGATTGAGCTGATTTATTTTGACCGTTTAGATAGTTTTTTAAAGGGAAAAGAAAAAGAGCCGTTTGAATTTTTTGAAATAGACGCTGGTAATTATGGGCGCAAAAGTGTATCAGAGGTGAAATTGAAAAATGTTCCGCAAAAGACGGTTAAGTCGTGGGGTAAAGTTTTGAAAGATTTCTTTTTGAATAAATTAGACGGGAAAAAAAAGGGGATTATTGGAGCGGCGGTAAAAGAAGAAGAACAGTTGCCTGAAGCTGACGCGGTGATAGAAAACACTTCAGGCGCGGCGGAAATGTTTAAGGGAAATATTTTTACTATAACGCTTATTTTTTTTGTTTTGGTTTTAGGCGCGGGAGTGGTGTACTTTTGGCCAAGTTTGGAGAATTCTTTAAGACAGGGAGCGATTAGTGATTTTATAGAAACAGGAAAAGAGATAATCGGTGGTTTGGGAAAAGAGAAAGAGCCGGTTGATTACGAGCAAGAGCAGGAAGTTAGCCGCCCAGAGCTTGCTTTAGATAAATTGATTGAGTCGGGCAAGGTGGGCGAACTTGAATTTGAAAAAACAGCGATACAGCGGGAGTTATTAAAGGAGGATATTTACGAGTTTATAGAAGCGAATTTGCCGATACTGGAAAAACATAAGGTTTATTTTTTGAAGGTTTTGGATGAGAATGGAGAAATGGTTGATTTTGGCCGGGCCATGGACATAATGGAGTTAGGTTTGATGCCTGGATGGGAAGAGAAGTGGGGCAGAAACTTATTGGATTACTGTTTGATGCTTTATGTGGAGCCGGATGAGGTTGTGACTGAAAATAAGATAAGAATGGGTTTGTTTTTGGCTTTTGGAGCGGAAAATAATGTAACGATCGAGGTTTTAAAAAGCTGGGAAGAGACTCTGGTAAGTGATTTCGCGCCGATGTATTTTGGCGGCAACGAAGCGTATTTAACTAACAGCAAATTATTTAAAAACAGTTCCATAGACAATGAACGAAGGTTTGTGAATTTTATTGAGGACGGGACAGTCTCACTTGATTATGGAATAGTCGATGACGGGGTGGTGATTGCCACAAGCCAGGGTTTTGAAACGCTTATTTTGAGCTTATTATTAGAAAATGGATCACAAATTGAAAGCCAGGGGCAAGTTGAAGCAAGCGATAATAGCAGTGCTTTTTAGTTCGGGGATTGAAGTTTCAAGGAGAAAGTTACGGAAAATTTTGGAGGCGGAAAAGAAGGGATTTAACATGGCGGTAAAACAGGCCGGGAATGATTTGCGAGGATTGGGATTAACTATAATCTCAGGGCAGGGTAAGTTGCAGCTTGTGACAAGCGCGGAAAGTGCTTTTTTTGTGGAGAAATTTTTAAAGAGTCAGGTTAAGGGAAAGCTGGGCCGGGCTTCAATGGAGGCGTTAGCGGTGGTGGCTTACAGGGGATGGGCCACAAAAGAGGAAATAGAGCTAATAAGAGGAGTAAATTCAACACAAACAGTAAGGAGTTTGATGATAAAAGGATTGATTGAAAAAAAAGACAAGAATGGTTTGAGCGGATTCAGGCCGACTTTGAGTTTTTTTCGGCTGGCTGGGGTAAAAAAATTGGAAGATTTGCCAAAATATGAAAAAATGCGGAACGATGGGCGGATTGAGTCTTTTTTACGTAATTCTTGAATTATTTTTTTATGTTAACTTTACTTGCGGCGTGGATCTGGATTATTTCCGGCCTGGACAATCAAAGAGCGGGTCAGGAGCAGGAATTAGGCGGGGGGCCTATCGTGGAAACCAGGGAATTCGCAATTGATAAAATAAATCAGGTCGAGGTCGCGCTGGAAGAGTTTAAGCGCGTGCCAAAACTGAAAGAGGACGCGGATCCTAAGCCGCCTCTTTCCTGGTCTCATTCAGCGGTAGCGATTGACGCAGAAAGCGGTCAGATTCTTTTTTCTAAAGACGAGCGGAAAAAAATGCCTTTGGCCAGTTTAACCAAGATAATGACAGCGATTGTTTTAATGGAAGAAATAAAAGACTGGAAAGAGCCGGTTAAGATAAGCCAGAAAGCGGCTTTTTCCGGCGGAGCTAACATTCATTTGAAGTGGGACGAAGAAGTGAGAGCGGATGATTTATTCAAGGCGATGCTCATGAATTCGGATAACGCGGCGTCAATCGCTTTGGCCGAGCATGTAAGCGGGAATATTGAGGAATTTACGAAACTTATGAATGACAAGGCGCGTGAAATTGGCGCGCTGGACACTCATTTTGAGGAGCCGTCCGGCCTGGAGGATGAAAAATCTTTTTCCAACGCTTATGATATGGCTAAAATGACGCAATATGCCCTAAAGAATGATAAGATAAGAACAATAATGCGGACGCCGGGTCCTTTAGAAATAAGTTCGTGTGATGGAACAATAAAGCACAGGGTAGGGAACACGAATATTTACTTAAAAGATGAAGCGAAAGCGCCCAGAGTAATAGGAGCGAAAACCGGATTTACTTATAACGCGGGTTATTGTTTAATGGCGGCGATGCATGATAAAAGCGGAGAGAGGGAGGTTATCGGAGTTTTATTAAACAGCGGCCAGGAGATGCGATGGGAGGAAATGGAGCAAATGATAAATTGGAGCTTGGATAATTATATTTGGAATTAGGATAATTTTCGTGGGAGTTATAACAGATTAATTCGAATTTATGGAGTTCGCGCAAATTTTAACGGTTCCTTTGTATGTTGACGTTATAAAAGTGTTTTTACTTGGTCTTTTTGCTTTTGTGTTAGCGATTCTTTTGGCGCCGGTTTTGACCGCGTTTTTGTATAACAAGAGATTTCGAACCAGGGTTAAAAGAAAAACTATAAGCGGGGAAAGGGCGCCGGTGACGAAAGCGGCCACTAAAGGCAAAGAAGGCACTCCTTTAATGGGCGGGCTTTTGGTCTGGGGCACGGTTTTAATTTTGGGAGGATTGTTTTTACTGGTGTCTTTTTTGAGCGGTGATGATTTTTGGATAAATTTTAATTTTGTGAGCCGTTCGCAAACCTGGCTGCCGATGTTCGCTCTTGCGACTACGGGTTTTATCGGACTGGTGGATGATTATTTTAGCTGTCGGGGCAAGGGCCAGGGAGTGAAATTCTTGTATCGTTTTTTATGGCTAATCGCTGTGGCTTTGCTGGGAGCCTGGTGGTTTTATTTTAAGCTGGAATACAGCAGTATTCACTTGCCGGGATTAGGGGACTGGGAAATAGGCTGGTGGTATATGCTGTATTTTGTTTTGGTGATTGTGGCTACGGCGGTTTCTTCCAACGAGACGGACGGGTTGGACGGTTTGAACGGGGGAATACTTCTTATTGCTTACGGGGCGTTTACTTTTATCGCTTTTTTCCAGGAGAGGATTGATTTAGCGGCTTTTTGCGCGGTGATTTGCGGCGGGCTTCTGGCTTTTCTGTGGTTTAATATTTATCCGGCCCGGTTTTTCATGG
>JAHKAQ010000099.1 GCA_018825765.1 Patescibacteria group bacterium | reverse complement strand
GATAGTGGTGATTCAGATGAATATGTTTATCCAATAATCAGGTCTGACACTGATATGAAACCTTGTTATATGCTTTTTGATATTTTATTCCCGAAAACTGGTATATACCAATATTTAATATATCGTGGCTTAATTCTATGTTAAATATTTCCAATCTGTTAAATATTTCTAAAGGAAAATCACTGTTATTGATAGTGGCTAAGGCAAGCTTTTCTTTATATTTCATCAACTGCCCGGCAATCAAACAGTCTATGGGTGATATTTTTGTTCTTTTAGGAACATTTAAAAAATTATACAGAATTGATAACTGCATCGCATTTTCAAAAATCTTTTTCTCCGTAGGGATAATCATGTGATTTTTCTTGTCCCCAAAGAATAAATCTAGATAATCCTTTTTATAATTAAACGCTTTTAGAGTATTTGAGCTTCTTAAAAATTCTAGCTTTATTGAATAATCAATAGCCGGTGATATTTTATATTTTCTAATTTTATTAAAGAAAGGCTTAAACTCATTAGGACTTCTAGATGAGTAAATTAAAATATTCGTATCAATTAAAATATATTTATTCTTGATCTTCTTCAACATCTTCATCTTCTAAGGCTTCTTTTACTTTCTCGGCAATTTTCATAAACTCATCATCAATTAAAAAAGGCTCTCGACCTTTCAACTTATTGTCGTATTGCTCCTGTTCTTTTTTTGTCCTTACTCCATTCATGATAAAATTTATCATTTAATTGCTATTTCTAATTTAAAGATATCATAAAAATAAATAATGAAAAAATTGATATTAGCGTCCGTTGTTGGATGTGTTTGGAACTATGAATTTAAGTCTTTTGTTTTCTAATAATCAATAGTTGCTCCAGCCAAACATCTTCATTTTTCCCAGAAACATTAATATCAATGGGTTTTAATTCCCATTCAATGTTTTTTTCTTGTTTTAATTGCGCTAGCACCTTATTTAAAGTTTGCTCAGCTTCTTTTATTCCTTCCAGATCACTGTCTTGACTAGTTTTACCCACAGGGTAAATTTTTATTTCCCCGTTTTCATTTAAAGCATCTACGGCACTACTCAAAGCCTTAATGGTTTTTACCTGGTGATCAAAGTTAAGTGAAATAGCCGCATAAGAGAATATGCAGTCGCAATCTTTTACAGGAAGTTCTTTTTCAAAATCAGCTTGAAAAAAATGATCTTCGTATTCTTGTGCCCTGGCTTGTTCTCGAAGCTCGTGATCAACGCCATAAATTTCTTTGGTTATTCCTTTTTCTAGACAGCCTCTTACGAATTCTCCAGTATCACAACCTAAATCCAGGATTTTCTTACCCTTTAATAATTCCCTATCTAACTCTAAACCCTTAAAATATCGTCCCATGGTTCTCTGGATTTTTTCCTGTTCGGATATTTCTCCTTGCTGTTCGCGTTTTTGTATTTCCCAAACTTTATCTTTGATGATTTCATTAAATCTATTGTCTCTTTGATGTTTGGGTAGCAATACTTGCTCCTCTAACCATTGATTATAATCAAATTTTTTATCTTCAATGAACTCATTGTACAGTTTGGGGCTATATTTTTTTACTGTATCAGCCCATTTCTTAACTTCCTGAATTTCATTTTCCCAATTGTTTTTTGAGAGTTTAAATGTTAAAAAATGTGACCAATCTTGCTCTTTGAGATGTTCCGGGAGATCTTCTCTGTTAAGCACATTATCCTGCCCTTTAGTAAAAGCCTTAATTGCAGTACCCGGGAAAGCGTAAAGCTCGCCAAAATCTTGATCCAGATTTTCTTGTTTGGCTTTTAGATATTTTTGGAAAGATTCTTTATTATGAGCAATATAGATGTCTATTCTTTGTCTTTGTTTAAGTATTTCATCTTGTTCTGTATAATCTTCTTCCAGTTTTTCCACAATATACGTTGGGGTATTTTCTATAGCAGGTTCTTGAAATTGTGATTCTAAACCTAGCCGATCTAATGTTTGTTTTATTATTTGAATTTTATCTTTATCAATCTCTTTTGCTTGTTCTCCTTCCTGCGGCATCCAGGTTTGACCGTATAATATAAATTCGGTGGCTTTTTTAATACCAAGTTTAGTTAATAATAGTTCAACCTTATCTTGAGAATCAACTGGGATATTTTCTATTAATTTAATTTGTTCTTGTGAAAGTTCTTTTTCCGGATTTGGTGTTGATGGTTTTTCGAAGGACATAAATATGGATTAATGCAAAAAATATAGTCAATTTCCCGGGCAGGAATCTCTCTGCTCGGAAATCTCCGCTTTGCTACGATTTCCTGCGCTTTGAAAACCCACGGTTTTCAATACTTTCTTCCAACGGGGAACCGCATGGTTCCCCGACCCCCTCCTTGTTCGACTCTCTGTTCGAAACAATAATATCAAAAAGAGTAGCTCAGAGCTACTCTTTTTGATATTGCGTCCCGGGCAGGATTCGAACCTGCGGCCCACAGCTTAGAAGGCTGTTGCTCTATCCAACTGAGCTACCGGGACAAATTGAAAGCTAAATTGTCGAGAAAAGACAGGGAGCGTTTTGGGCGAGATTCAGGCTTTAGCTTAAAATTGGCTGAATCTTTAGGGGCTGGGAATGTTTGAATTTTGGATTCGGCCCTGTTTACCATCTGGGCGCTTTTTCATGTTCGGTTTCTATCAGCACTTCACGTAATTTATCCAGGTCTTCCAGCACGATACCCGCGCCTCGAACCACAGCGGTCAACGGATCTTCCATGACTTTTACCGGAATTTCCACCTGCTCGGAAATAAGCTTGTCCAGGCCGCGGAGCAGGCTCCCGCCGCCTGCGAGGATTATACCTCTTTGCATGATTTCGGCAACCAATTCCGGCGGCGTATCTTCAATGGTTCCCCTAATATTGGAAACCAGCATCTTTACGGAGCGGCTAAGGGCTTCGCGAATATGGGCGTCGGTAACGATGATTTCTTTAGGAAGGCCGGTGACCAGATCGCGGCCGCGAATGGGCATCTCAATGATCTCATCCATTTCATAAGCCGAGCCTATGGCGATTTTTACGTCTTCGGCGGTTTTTTCACCCAGCAAAAGATTAAAGTTTTCCCGGGTGTAGCGGACAATGTCTTCGTTTAGTTCATCGCCGGCAACGCGCAGACTGCGGCAGACCACTACGCCGCCCAAGGAAATGACCGCGATTTCCGTGGTGCCGCCGCCGATGTCCACTACCATGTTGCCGGCCGCTTCCTGCACAGGCAGTCGGGCGCCGATGGCCGCGGCCATCGGTTCGTCGATTAGAAAGGCTTCGCGGGCGCCGGCGTTTTTGGTCGCTTCCTGCACGGCGCGCTTTTCCACTTCGGTAACGCCCGAGGGGATGCCTACTACCACACGGGGGCGCGGCAGAAGGGTAAAAGTTCCCTTATGAACTTTATTGATGAAATATTTAAGCATTTGCTCGGTAACTTCGAAATCGGAAATTACTCCGTCAGCCAGAGGGCGGTTGGCCACGATGTGGCCCGGGGTTTTGCCCACCATTTTTTTGGCTTCGCTGCCAATGGCAAGAACCTGATGGGTTTTGGTGTTTAAGGCGACTACCGAAGGCTCGTTTATAACAATGCCTTTGCCTTTAACGTATACAAGAGTGTTGGCTGTTCCAAGATCGATGCCAATGTCGTAGGAAAAGCGGCCTAATAATTTATCCAGCATATTTGTTTGTTACTTTGTTAGGGAGCTTTTTGCCTGATGCTTGTCTTGACCGGCGTTTCAGTGGGGGCTATCGCTTTATTATTTTTAAGAGCTGTTGCTGGCTTAGCAAAATTTTCTTTTCTTTATTTCGGTGTTTTAGCTCGTATTTTTTCTGCCGGCTGGTGTTTTGGCTTACTACCACTCTTAAAGGAATGCCGAAAAGATCGGCGTCGGCGAATTTTTCGCCGGGTTTTTTGTCCTTTCGGTCGTCCAGGAGCGTTGGTATTTTTTCTTTTTTTGTCAGATCATACAGGGTGCGGGCCTGTTCTTTGACATTTTGGTCCTTATCTTCCAACTGAATAATGTGAACCTTAAAGGGGGCTATTTCTTCAGGCCAGATGATGCCCCTTGAATCATTTTGAGTCTCAACAACGGCGCCCATTACTCTTTGCAGTCCGATGCCGTAACAGCCCATGATAACCGGTTTAATCCGGCCGTCTTTCGCGGAGAAGCGAAGCCCAAAGGCCTGGCTGAAGCGGGTGCCCAGTTTGAAAATATTGCCTACTTCCACGGCTTTTTTCTTTTCTAACTGGGAATTTTGGCATTGGGGACAGGATTTTTTTTGTTCTTTGATGATTTCCTGGTTGATCGCTATTTGACATTCGGGGCAAAGATAAATATGGTCTTCGCCGGATTGGGTCAGGGTCTGGAATTCATGGGAGTATTTGGAAAAAGTGCCGCCGGAAGCGTAAGTTAGATAGGTGATATCCCCGAGGCCGCAGCGGGTGAAAATATTTTGATAGGCTTTTTTTACCTGTTCATAGAATTGGTCCAGGCTTTTTTGGGTGGCGTGAAACGAATACAGGTCTTTCATTACAAATTCCAGACAGCGGAGCAGGCCGGATTTAGCTCTTTTTTCCAGCCGGAATTTATTTTGAAACTGATAAACGTATTGAGGCAGGTCTTTGTAGGAAGAAATAAATTTCTGGGCCAGCGGGGTGATAACTTCCTCATGAGTAGGACCCAGGGCGAAATTTTTACGTTCGTTTAGAGGGATTTTAAATAAATCGTCCATTTGCTTCCAGCGGCCGGTTTTTTCCCAATTTTTTTGGGGATGAAGCGAGGGCAAAAGCAGTTCCTGGCCGTGGATTTTGTTCATCTCCTGACGGATAATATTTTCTATTTTTTTAAACACGCGAAAGCCAAGCGGAGTCAGGCTGTAAACTCCGGCCATGAGCTTGTCCACAAAACCGGCTCTTATGAGCAGTTTGGCGTTTAGACTGATTTCATCTTTCGGCGGGGTTTTTGAAGTTTTGACTAATAATTTTGATTGAAGCATGCGAATTTGGTTAAAAGTCTTGTGAAAAACAGGCTTTTGTCAATGACATAATACAAGGAGGCGCGTAAAAGTCAAAAAGCGCTTTTTATGATTATGATTTCTTCTTCCAGCTCTATATTCCAGGCTTGTTTCACCTTTTCTTTGGCCAGCTCTATCAGGCGAAGGACGTCGGAAGAAGAAGCCCGGCCCAGATTGATGATAATATTGCCGTGCTGGGGAGAAATTTGAGCCTGGTTTATTTGCGCGCCTTTTAAGCCTGCTGATTCAATGAGGAAACCGGCCGGGATGGCGGTGATGGATTGGGGTTTTTCGGGCTTTTGTTTTTGGATAAAGCTTTGAAGCAGGGTTTTTCTTTTCTCTTTGTCGGGAATCGACTTGAGACTTATATTTTTAAAAATACTGCCGGCCGAGGGATAGTGGTTGTATGGCTTGTCGCGGGTGATTTTTATTATCTCCTCTATTTCTTTCTGGGTAATTTGCTTTTGCTTTTTTTCCAAGGAAAAAACCGCCTGAATAATGACGTGATGGGGGTTGCCGGAAAAAAGACTGGAACGGTACTGGAACCGGCAGTCTTTGGGGTCTAGATTGAAAAATTTATTTTTTTGAGCGTCAAAAATCCGAATTGAAGTTAAGAAGTCGGAAATTTGGGTGTTATTTCTGCCGGCGTTTCCCCGAATAGCGCCGCCGACCGTGCCCGGGATGCCGATAAGCCTGTGCAGGCCGCCGTAGCCGCCCAGAGTAGCGGCCTGGATTAAATTGGAAAGAATGGCGCCGGCGCCCACGATAAACTGGTTGTTTTTTTGGGTAATTTCCTGAATATCTATTTTTATTATCCAGCCTTTGAATCCCCGGGAGTCAAAAAGAAGGTTGCTTAGACCGCCGATTATGACAAAGGGAAGCCGGCTGGTTTTTATTTTTTTAAAAAGTTTGATGAGATCAGCCGGATCGGTTATTTTGGCGAAATATAGGGCCGGACCGCCTATTTTTATGGAGGTATGGGGAGCGATGGTTATATTTTTTTTGATTTCTAGCATTTTTTTAAGATTAAGGCGTGAATTTTCCAAATGTCGCCGGCGCCCATGGAGATAAACAGGACGCGGGGGCCGGAGATTTTTTTAATGATCAGGGCCAGCTGTTGGATAGTGGGAATATATTGGGCTTTGGGAGAACGCGCGGGCGCGGCTTTGTTTACGAGAGAAACTAAAGTTTTGGCGCTTATTTTAAAATCAGACGGGTTTTCCCGGGCCGAAGCATAGATGTCAATGACAAAAACTTTATCAGCCAGGGCCAGGCTTTGGGCGAATTGCTTTTTAAAAGCCTGGGTTCTGGAAAATGTATGAGGATGGAAAGCCGCGATAATTTGTTTTTCAGGGAAGCGTTCACGCGCGCCCTTAAGGGTGGCTGTAATCTCTTTAGGATGGTGAGCGTAATCATCGAACAGCAGGCCCTGATTTAACTGGCCCATTTTTTGAAACCGGCGTTCGGTTGATTTAAATTCGTGAAGCGCTTTTTTGATAAATTGTTTTTTTACGCCGAGTCTCATGGCCGCGGTTATAGCGGCGGCGGCGTTTAAGGCGTTGTGAATTCCAAAAAGCGGCAGGGTGAACTTCAGCTTCTTAAAAAGGATTTGTTTGGGAGAACCTGTTTTATAGCGAATGATTATCTCCTGGCCCTTGTCTTTTATTATTCTTCTTTTTGTAATTTTAAAATCCGGATTTCCCCTGGCGGCAAAGGATATTTTTTGGCATTTGGCTTTTTGGCACACGGCTTTGGCCCGGGGATCAGCGGCATTGTAAACTATAAAGCCCTGCCTGGGAATTTTTTTTACAAATTGTTCGAAGACCTCGACGTATCGGGCCGGGTTTTTAAAAAAGTCCGGATGGTCATAGTCGATGTTGGTAATGATCACTGCTCGCGGGTTATAATAGCGGAGTTTATTTTGATATTCATCAGCCTCGATTACAAAATAGCGGCCCTGGCCCGAAAGCGAGCCAGAATCCCAGCCGGCGACTTTACTGCCCACCAAAGCGCTTGGGTCTGTGCCGGCGGTTTTTAGAATTTGAGCCAGAAGAGCGGTGGTGGTGGTTTTACCGTGCGTGCCGCAAACCGCAAGGCCGTAACTTTTATTAAACAAAAGCCCGAGAGCCTGGGGATAATTTAGAACCTGGAGTTTATTTTCTTTGGCGAAAGCTACTTCTGAATTGTTCTTTGAATTATAGGCCGTGGAGTGAATAACAAGGTCAATTTTTCGCGAAAGTTTTTTTAGATTTTCTGGATTAAATTCCTGGAACACTACGGCTTTTATTTTTTTTAGCAGAGAATCGGTAAAAAAGACCTCAGCTGTATCTGAGCCGTAGATTTTTATGTTTTTTTGAGCCAGGATTTCAGCTAAAGCGGTCATGGCCGAACCTTTAATGCCAATAAGATAAACTGAATTTATTCGGTCAAAATTTTTTGGGATGAATTTTTCCATGAAAATCAAAGCTATTTAGCAGCAGGGTCTTTAAATAATCCCTGGCCTTTTAAATCACTTATTTTAGTCAAATAAATAACGCCCTGGGCTATCTTTTGAGCGGCGTTTGGCTGGTAGTAATTTTTTATGGCCTGGCCCATTTTCTGGCGCAGGGCGGGATCAGTCATTATCTGCTCTATTTTCGCGAGAAGAAGAGACGGGGTTAGGTTTTCTTCCTTCATGATGACCGCGGCTCCCTGCCTGGCAATTTGATAAGCGTTATAATTCTGATGGTCATTGGCGCTGGAAGACAAGGGAATCACAATAGAAGGCTTGCCGCTGGCCGCTATTTCGGAAATACTGTTTGAGCCGGCGCGGGAAATAACTAAATCGCAAGCTGCCAGGGCGTGAGCGATTTCCTGTTCCAAAAATTCATACGGATGGTAATCAGAGCGGCTGATTTTTATGCCCAGTTTACCCGCGAGCGCTTCCACTGTCTTTAAATTGCCCGGACCAACCTGGTGAATAATCTGATAGGCTTTTAAAAGCTGAGGCAAAATAGCGGCGATACTTTTATTTATCTCTTGAGATCCCTGACTGCCGCCCAGAATTAAAATAACCGGCCGATCGGAATTAAGGTTGAAAATTTTTACTGCCTGCTCTTTACTGCCTGTTTTAATATAGTCTCTTATGGGATTGCCGGTAAAAAGCACTTTGTGAGCCTTGAAATATCGCTGGGTTTCGGGGTAAGAGACGGCGATTTTATCCGTGATTTTCGCCAGAAAACGATTGGCTTTCCCCGGCACAACATCGGATTCGTGAACAAGCACGGGAATAAAATAAAGGCGGGAAACAATGGTCGGAGCGACACTGCCAAAGCCGCCTTTGGAAAACACCACGTCAGGCATGAATTTAAGCACGTAAAAAAGGCTCTGGATAAGGCCAATGGGGAATTTAAAAATGTCGATAAAATTTTGCAGCGACCAATACCGTCTCCATTTAGCGGTAACTATGCCTTTGGTCTTGATGTTGTTTTTTTGGAGAATTTTTTTTGAGAATTCGTTAACCGGCCCGAGATACAGAAAGCTAACATCGCCTTGAAGCATTATTTTTATTTGTTCGGCCACGACCAGCAGGGGATAAAGATGGCCGCCGGTGCCGCCGCCGGTAAGCAGTATTTTCATAAAAATTGATTAGTGCTTAAGATTGTATTTTGAAATATTAAGAAGAATGCCGGTAGCGATAAGGGAAACAATCAGAGCCGAGCTTCCGTAGGAAACAAAGGGCAAAGGAATACCGGTTAAAGGAATGAGCGCGGTGATAGCGGCGATATTGATAAAAGCCTGAAAAACGATCCAGGCGGTAATGCCGCCGGCTACCAATCTTCCAAATAGATCTGGAGCGTTTTTGGCGATTATGAAGCCGCGCCAGCCCACTACAAGAAATAACAGCAAAAGAATCACCCCGCCAATTAATCCTAGCTCTTCACATATTATAGCATAAATGGAATCACCGACAGGTTCGGGCAGGTAAAGAAATTTTTGACGGCCGTGGCCTAAGCCAATGCCCCAGATGCCGCCGCTTCCTATGGCAATTAAAGCCTGGTTAATTTGATAGCCAATCCCCTGCGGATCGGTCGCCGGGTCGAGAAACACGGTCAATCTCGCCATTCTGTAGGGAGCGATTTTTATCATGGTATAGAAAAAAACAAGGCCGCCCAGGCCCAGAAGAAACAGGTGGCTTAATTTGCCCTGGGCCAGGAAAAAAATCACAATCGCGATTATGGTTATTATGCCCAGCGTGCCAACATCTGGCTGCTGAATAACAAGAATTCCCATAAGCGCTAAAACCGCGACAAATGGAAGAAAGCCTTCACTGAATTGCTTTAATTTTTCCTGTTTCCTGGAAAGCCAGGCGGCCAGATAAAGAATAATGGTTAATTTGGCGAATTCAGTGGGCTGGAAATTTATAGGCCCCATTTGGATCCAGCGCGAAGCGCCTTTGTAGGCCGAGCCGATGCCGGGAATTAAAACCAGGATTAAAAGAACAATGGTTATAATGAAAGCTAAAAAAGACCATCTTTCCAGTTTTCGATAATTAATGTTTTGAAAAACAACCCAAAGAAAAAGACCGGGAAGAATTCCGTAAAGCAATTGATGAAAAAAATAGTAATAGGGTTTGCCGTAATTATTTAAAGAAAGAGCCACGCCAGCGGAAAAAATCATAATCAGGCCAAAAATCACCAAAGCAAAAACACAGATCATAAGTGGTTTGTCCGCTGGTTGTGCGCTAGACCGGGTTTGCATTGATTTATTTTTTATTTTTCTCCTGCCACTTCTTTATTCTGGCATGATTGCCGGATAATAATACTGGCGGGACTTTCCAGCCCTGGAATTTTTCGGGTTTAGTGTATTGGGGGTATTCGGTTTTTCTTGTTTTGCAATATGACTCTTCGCGCAACGACTCTTTGTTTCCTACCACGCCGGGAATGAGGCGGGCTACGCTGTCCGCGATAACAGCGGCCGGCAGTTCTCCGCCGGTTAAAACATAAGGACCGATAGATATTTCTTCATGGGCGATATAATCTCCCACTCTTTGATCTACTCCTTCATAACGGCCTGAAATGAGAATCAGCTGGTCCAGCCTGGAAAAAGCCAGGGCTTTTTTTTGATTATAGAAGCGGCCGCGGGCGGATAAAAGCACGACTCTGGTTTTGGGTTTAAGGCGCTTGGGGGTTTTTTTAAGCTTAATATCCTGGACAGCTCTAAAAATCGGCTCTATTTTTAGAACCATGCCCGCGCCGCCGCCATAAGGAGTGTCATCAACAGTTTTATGCTTATCCCGGGTCCAGTCGCGGAGGTTGTGAACTTTTATCTGGATGTTTTTTTCTTTGACAGCTCTTCCGATGATACTTTGGCTAAAATATGAATCAAGAATATGGGGAAAAATTGTGATAATATCAAACTTCATGTTATTGACTATAAAGGTTATTTACCTTATAATCAAGGCAGACTTAGAGTCATGGTGATTGCTTTTGTCGGGCGATTCTCTTGCTCTTAAGTTCCTAAAAATAAGCAGTAAAAGTATAAACAATGACAGACAACACTAAAGATCAGGAGTTCGTAGAGTACATTGTCAAAGCTCTGGTCGATCATCCTGAAGACGTGAAAACCGGTCGAACGGTTGATGAAATGGGAGTTCTAATTACCCTGGATGTTCATTCGGACGACATGGGAATGGTAATTGGAAGAGAAGGGGCAACCGCGAAATCAATTCGAACCTTGCTTCGGGTTGTAGGGGCTAAGAACAACGCCCGCGTTAATCTAAAAATCAACGAGCCTGAAGGTTCAAGACGAGGAAATCGTCCCCGAAGAGAAGACCGAGAAAACAGAAGGGAAGAAAAAAAAGGAATCGAAGAGGTAGTTGAGGATCTAAAAATATAATTTAGAAAATTTATATTTTGCAAAAAAGCCGCTTAAGCGGCTTTTTTGCTTTAACTTGTTTGATTGGACAAAACAAGTTAACCTAGAAAAACCAACCTGAAAAATTTGAAGTTTTTACCCTGTAAAAATATG
>JAHKAQ010000123.1 GCA_018825765.1 Patescibacteria group bacterium | reverse complement strand
TGGCGGTGCAACGGATTAGAAAAGCAGCAACGCTCTGACACCCGGAACGGAGGCCGCACGAATGGCCCGGATACGTACGATCAAGCCGGAGTTTTTCACCGACGAAGACCTGGGCGACCTCCCCCCGGAAGTGCGGCTCTTTTTCGCCGGACTCTGGTGTCAGTGCGACAAATCGGGGCGCGCGAAGTACAAACCACGCCAACTCAAGGCGCAGATCTTGCCTTTCGACAATGTGTCCGGAGAGGACGCAATTCGGATGCTTGTTGAGGCGGGATTTGTCATTCAGTATGAGGTTGACGGTGAGTCCTATCTCCAAGTCAGAACATGGGATACGCACCAGCGACCACACCACACGGAACGTGATTCTGAACTTCCTCCGTTCGATAACGGTGATTTAACGGTTAAAGAACGGACGGAAGGGAAGGGAAGGGAAGGGAAGGGAAAGGAAGGGAAAGGAAGGGAAAGGAAAGGAAGGAAGACGGGCGCGCCGCCTTCGGCGGCTGCCCCCATCTGCCCGGATCTCGTCTCATGGTGTGAGTGGTGGAACGCTCTCCATGAGCGGGGCCTGGTCAGCCACGGCACCAACGTCCCGCCCGGTGAGGCCATCCGCAAGGCCCACGGCCGTCTGGCGAAGTCGAAGGAACTCCGCCAACTGCTCACCGACCGGGACGCGCTTGAAGAGGCCATCCGAGGCAGCCCGTTCGTCAACGACGGGTGGTTCCGGCTCGAAAAACTACTCAGTGGAAAAAACAAGGACGGCGAATTGATCGCGCGGAAACTGCTTGATGGAGGATACCGTGGAAGCCAACGAACCCAAGACAGCCAAAGCCGAATCTCGCCCGGCGCCCGCTATGACCCTGACCGGCCCTGCGAGGCTCTCTGAGGTCCTGGACCGGGTTGTGGCCAAGCTGCCGGCGGCGGAACGTCTGGCGGCCCAGCTCGCCGAGGCAAACCGCCAATTCGAGGCCGCGAAGCTGGCCGGCGAGATCGACGAACGCCGTAAACGGCTCTGGGAATCGAGAGGCCGCCGCTACGCCGGATGCACGCTGGAGAACTTTCAGGCGGTGACGCCCGATCAGCGAGTTGTCGTCGAACGGCTCCGCGCCTACCGTGGCACGCTCGCCGAAAAGGTCGAGGCCGGCGTGGGGCTCGTGCTGACCGGCCCGAGCGGCACGGGGAAGGACCACCTGCTCGCCGGACTGTTCGACGCAGCGATTTCCGCCGGGCTGACTCTCCAGTGGACCAGCGGGCCGAAACTGTGCATCCGCTTCCGCGACCGGATCGGGAACGATGAAGACGAACGCCGCACGATCCGCCAATACACCGACCCCGATGTCCTGGTGATCTCAGACCCGATGCCGATGTTCGGCGCGCTTACGAACTACCAAGCTCAGGTTCTCTACGAGATTGGCGACACGCGAGCAAACGCGATGAGGCCGACATGGGTGACGATCAACGCGAAGAATCGACAGGAAGCGGATGGCCGGCTCGGCCCGCAGATTGTCCGTCGGCTGTCGCAGGATGCGATTTCGCTGGCGTGCAACTGGGAACCGTACAAGGGAGCGCAGACGCGATGACTGAACCAAACTTCCGCGAAGGCCCGCCGCGCATCTTCATGCCCGTCTCACATCCCGAGCGGCGGGGCGGGCCGATCGGCTACGTCGAACGCGATGCCGAGGACTTGGCCGAGTGCCCGGTGGAGGTGAGGGTGGACGAGGAAAACGAGAATGACTGAATTACCCGACATCGGCAGACTTGCCCGAAGCATGCGTAACGTGGCCAACCAGAGCACCTGGAACGGGCGGGGCCCGATATGGTATTTCGAGCGTTGTCGATGGTGGCTACCTCTGGTGGGAACCCGAGCGATTTTCACTCGCGATACCGGCTATCACACGAGCGGCTGGTGGAAGAACCCGGACTACGAGCGGTGCTTTCACTTGTCGCTGTCTTTTGTAGACATTGAAACCGGCGAACCTGCGCCAAGGGACACGGTGTTGACATCGCTGTTTCTGGACGCTCTGTTCGGAAAGGGCAAGCGCTTGTTGTGGTGCGAACCGCCGTACTCTGAACAGGGAAAGCAGATGGATGTGTGGCACTATCGTCTTTTCTGTGATGAAGGATGGCAGCCGATCAAGCCTCGCGGCGAAGTCTACTCGCGTGAGCTGACGGAAGCGGGATGGAAATCCTGGTCGGACGCACAGGCAGAACTTGCGGTAGTTAACAAGGCCGAGAAAGCGAGGGAGTGAGCATGACACATGATCTTCCATACGGCGAGTTTTCGGATGCTGTTGCGAAGTGCCTTGCGCGATTCGAGGGGCACGACTACGACCCAAACGGGCCCCCGGTGTTCGCTTGGCACGTTCACCATGACGAGTTGGTCGAGCC
>JAHKAQ010000098.1 GCA_018825765.1 Patescibacteria group bacterium | reverse complement strand
GGTAGTCCAGGGAGCCGGAGGTTATATTTACGGCGAAGAAACTACGCTTATAAATTCTCTGGAGGGCTGGCGCGGCGAGCCCAGGGAGAAACCTCCCTTTCCGCCGGTTCAAGGATTGTTTTCTCGCCCAACAATAGTCAATAACCTGGAGACAATAGCCAACCTTCCTTTTATCATTAAAGCGGGAGTGAAGAAGTTTCGGGAGCTGGGAACTAAAGAGTCGCCGGGCACAAAGTTGTTCACGGTTTTAGGAGCGGTAAAGAGCGAGGGGGTTTATGAGTTTGGTTTGGGAATAAAAATCAAGGAGCTTTTAGAGGCTTGCGGAGGATTGGAAAAAGGCAAAGAACTTGCCCAGGTTCAGGTAGGGGGAATCGGTAACTTCTTCGGGCCAAAACAATTAAACGTGAGGCTAACGCTCGAGGATGGGCCAGGCAGGATTTCGGCCGGACTGGGTAATGTTTTCGTGATGGATACAGGGATGCAAATAGAAGACCTGCTTCTTTCCTGGGCTGAATTTTATAAGCGGGAGTCATGCGGCAAGTGCGCTCCCTGCCGGGAAGGAAATTATCAGTTGTTAAAAATCGCCGAACGTTTTAAGCAGGGCAAGACGCTGGAAAATGATTGGGAAAACATTCGAGCGATTATAGAGGTTTTAGAAAAGACTTCGTTTTGCGCTTTGGGAAAATTCGCGGCCAGTCATTGGAAAACAGTTATAAAAATATATAGAAAGAAATTTTTCGCGCATGATAAAACTAAAGATAAATAAAAAACAATACAGAGCGGAAGAAGGCAGAAGAATAATAGATTTTTGCCGGGAAAAGGGCATTGAGATTGCTTCTTTATGTGATCATTGGGACTTTGCTTCAAGCAATGGGGAAAAAGGCCAGGCTGACAGCGGTGTTTGCCGGCTTTGCATGATAAAGGCCGGAGAAGCGGGACAAGAAAAAAAATTAGCGCCGGCTTGCCGGCTTAAAGCCAGGGAAGGCCTGGAGATTATTACTGAGGACGCTGAAATCGCGAATTTGAGAAGGATTAATCTGGAACTTTTATTCGCGGATCATTTTGGTTTATGCGCTAATTGCGTAAGAAACGGGGATTGTGAACTGCAAAGATTGGCGCAGAAATACGATATAGACGAGGAAAGGTTTTCTCCCGCAAGCAGTGAGCTTGAAAGCCGGCAGGAACTGGATTTGCTTTTTGACAAAATGTCGCGGCGGGTAATCGATGATAAGAATCCCTGCATTTCAAAAGATTCGGAAAAATGCATAAAATGCCGGCGTTGCGTGAGAATTTGTCGTGATTTTCAGAGCGTGGAGGCGTACTCGTTTCACGGGAAAGGAGTAAAGTCAGACGTGGGCACGGAATATAACGCGCCGCTGGAATGCACCTATTGCGGACAATGCACGACGGTTTGTCCAACCGCGGCTTTAACTGAAAAATCTGATATCGGGAAGCTTTTAAAAGCGATGAATGATCCGGAGAAAATGGTGGTAATTCAGACAGCGCCGTCTATAAGAGTAGCTTTGGGGGAGGAATTTGGCATGGTGCCTGGCGCCGTGGTCACGGGTAAAATGGTAACCGCCCTGCGGGAGATGGGGGCGGACCTGGTGTTTGATACTAACTTGGGCGCGGATTTGACGATAATGGAAGAGGCGGCTGAGCTTGTACAAAGAGTAAAACACAAGGATAAACCCCTGCCTTTATTTACCAGCTGTTGTTCAGCCTGGGTTTTGTTTCTGGAGAGGTATTATCCTGAATTTTTGGATCACTTGTCTACCTGCCGCAGTCCGCAGATGATGATGGGTTCGCTTATAAAAAATTATTGGGCCGAGAAAAACAGCCTGGAGCCGGCAAGGGTCTTCGCGGCGTCGGTAATGCCCTGTATTTCTAAAAAATATGAGATACAGCGGCCGGAATTTATTCGAAAAGGGGTGAATGATCTGGATTGCGTTATTACGACCAGAGAATTAGGGAGATTGTTAAGGGAAAGGGAAGTTGATTTTGGTCAGTTAAAGGATAGCGAGTTTGATCCGGCTTTGGGTATCGCTACCAGTGCGGGCGCTATTTTCGGCACTTCCGGAGGAGTAATGGAGGCGGCGCTTCGCACGGCTTATCATTTTATCACGGATAAAGAAGCGGAGAACGTGATTTTTTCAAAAGTAAGGGGAGAGGAAGGGGTGAGAACGGCGGAATTTACTATAGGAAGCTTAAGACTGAGAACAAAGATCGTGCATGGGTTGGCTAACGCCAGAAAAGTAATGGAAAGCATGAAAAAAGGAGAACGTGATTTTGATTTTCTGGAAGTCTTGGCCTGTCCTAATGGATGTATTGGAGGAGGAGGACAACCTGTTCCCACCAGTCCGTCGATAAGGGCTAGAAGGGCCGCCGCGATTTATAATCTTGATGAAAAAATGGAACTTCGACGCTCTCATGAGAATCCGATTATAGAAGAACTTTATGATAAGTTTTTAATTTCTCCAGGCAGTCGAAAAGCAGAGAAGTATTTGCACACCAGCTACTATCCTCATATGTTTGATAAATTTTAAATAAAATCATGTTAAAGATCGCGATAAATGGTTTTGGACGGATTGGACGGACGGCTTTTAAAATCGCGTATAAGAGAAAAGGGATGAAAGTGGCGGCGATTAACGATTTGAGCGACAAGGAAATGCTGGCTTATCTTTTGAAATACGATTCGGTTTTTGGTCGTTACGACAAAAAAGTCAAGATTGAAGAAGACGGCCTGCTGGTAGAGGGAGAAAAAATTCCCTGCTTGGCTGAATCTGACCCGGCTAAACTTCCATGGAAAGACTTAGGGGTGGATGTGGCGTTGGAATGTACCGGAGCGTTCGCTGATACGAAGAAAAGCAAGGCGCACCTGGATGCGGGTGCGAAAAGAGTGATAATTTCCGCGCCGCCTAAAGACGACACGCCAATATTTTGTATGGGATGCAATCAAAAGGCGTATAAAGCGGCTAAACAGCGGATAATATCAAACGGTTCCTGCACTACCAATTGTTTGGCGCCGGTGGCCAAGGTTTTAAATGATGAGATAGGGATTGATAAGGCTTTAATGACCACGATCCACAGTTATACAGCGACCCAGAATCTGGTGGATGGTCCGAATAAGGATTTTCAAAGAGCGCGGGCCGCGGCTTTGAATATTGTGCCGTCTACTACTGGCGCGGCTATCGCGGTTACAAGGGTTTTGCCTGAACTTGAAGGGAAATTTGACGGAATGGCGGTAAGGGTTCCATCTCCTTGCGTTTCGCTGGTGGATTTGGTTGTGAAATTAAGGAAAAGTGCTACACTGGAGAGAATAAACAACCTTTTTATAAACGCCTCCAGGACAAGCCTGAAGGGGATTTTAGCGGTAGAGAAAGCGCCGCTGGTATCCACTGATTACGTGGGGAGTGTTTATTCAGCGATTGTGGACATGGAGCAGACCATGGTAACAGGAGGGGATTTGGTTAAGGTTATAGCCTGGTATGATAATGAATGGGGTTATTC
>JAHKAQ010000013.1 GCA_018825765.1 Patescibacteria group bacterium | reverse complement strand
ACGAAAGCCTATTTGGCAACAGACCCTTTATTTTTGTAAGACTGTTATGCGTCCAGTGAGTTTAAAATATGTGATTTTAGGTGTGTTTTTTCTAGATCAGGCGATTAAATTTTTGGTTATAAGGTTTGACTGGCTGTATGTTTGCAATAGAGGAGTGGCTTTTGGATTAGAATTTAATAAATTTTTAGTTTATTTTTTGAACTTTTTAATAATATGTCTGTTATTATGGGGATCGCGAAGAGTGGGTGATTTTTACGGGGAGAAGTGGGTGATTTATTTAATAATTGGAGCGGCGATTTCAAACTTTTTTGACAGGGTGGCGCGTGGATGCGTGATTGATTATATAGATTTGAGGGTTTGGCCGGTTTTTAATTTGGCGGACGCGATAATTGTGCTTGGAGTAGGGTATTGGGTTTTGGGTGATTTTCTAAAAAAGAAAAAGAGTGATTGATCGCGGCCTGGAAGGGATTCTTAAGGGAAGAATTATGCTTGCAAAAATCAGGTCTTTTGTGCTTAGCGGGGTGAGCTGTTATGAGGTGGTTATTGAGACGGATGTTTCATCGGGATTGCATAAGCTTAATCTGGTGGGGCTGCCGGATGTTATGATTCGTGAATTCAAAGAAAGGGTGGGCGCGGCTATAAAGAATAGCGGGTTTTCGCCGCCGCATCATTTTGGCAGGATTACGATATTTTTAGCGCCTTCTTATTTGAGGAAGACTGGATCAGGTTTGGATTTAGCGATCGCTGTTTCTATTTTGGAAGCCTCGGGACAGTTAGTTGGTTTTAAAAGCGATAAGGCGGCCTATATTGGAGAGCTGTCACTGGATGGCGGGTTGAAGGCAGTGCCCGGAGTATTACCTATGGTAATTGAGGCGAGAAAAGCGGGTTATAAAAAGGTTTTTATTCCCGGAGATAATTATTTTGAAGCTAAATTAGTTCGGGGAATTGAGGTTATTTGCCTTGATTCGCTTAAAGAATATGGTGATTTTGTTCAAGGTAAGATAAAAAAGCGGGAAGTTGTAAACAGGGGCTGGAAAATTATTTCGGGTTTGGAGCAAAATTTTTGCCTTGACAAAATAAAAGGTCAGGAAAGAGCAAAGAGAGCTTTAGAGATCGCGGCGGCGGGTGGGCATAATTTGTTTTTGTTTGGTCCGCCAGGCGCGGGCAAGACTGTGCTCGCAAGGTCGCTTACCGAAATAATGCCTGAATTGAGTTTTTTTGAGGTAATGGAGCTAACCAGGATTTATTCAGCGGCTGGTCTTGTTTCCCGGGTTCGGCCGATTATTAAAAAAAGGCCATTCAGGGCGCCTCATCATTCTATAACTTTGCCGGCTTTGATTGGCGGGGGAGCCAGAATTTCGCCCGGGGAAATAACCCTGGCTCACAGGGGAGTGCTTTTTTTGGACGAAATTCTGGAATTTTCGCGAAAAGTTCTGGACGGTTTGCGTCTGCCGATGGAAGACGGCCAGATAAGTATTTCAAGGAGCAGGGGGCCGGCGATGATTTTCCCGGCAAGATTTTTGTTGGCGGGCGCGGCTAATCCCTGCGCTTGCGGTTATTACGGCGATTCTTCCAAGCAGTGTTCTTGCAGTTCCGGGGATATCGCGAGATATAGAAGGAAATTATCAGGACCGATTATGGATCGGATCGATCTTTGGGTTGAGGTTTCCCGGGTAAAATTTGATAAGTTGCAGGAGAAGAATGATCCGAGTCAGGGCAGGATCATAAAAGACAGGGTGAATCGGGCGGCTAAAAGGCAGGTTGAAAGATTTGGGAGTAAAAAGGAAGGGGTAATAAATAACGCGGAGATGGATTTGGGAGAAATTGAGAGGAATTGTCAGATTGATTTGAAGAGTCGGGAGTTTTTGGCAAAGGCAGTTGAAGCGTATAATCTTTCGGCCAGGGCCTATTATGGATTATTAAAAATTTCAAGAACGATAGCCGACCTTTCAGGGGAGGAGAAGATAAGAAAGGAGCATTTAGCTGAAGCGGTTCAGTTTCGGGCAAAGGAATTTTAGTGGTTTAATAAATATAGCCTTGAATAACCGGGCTTGAAGTGCTGATGGTGCGCTTGCTTTTTACTCCCCAACCTTTGTAGTTCATTTCGGAAATGGTAACACTGCCGCTTTTTACTGATTCAACAATGCCTACGTGACCCCAGCGGCTTTCCCGGGTTACGATGATAGCGCCTTTTTGAGGCGTTTTGCCGGTGCTGGCACCATAAGCGCGGGCGTGATAAAGCCAGGTACCGGCGTTTCCACCCCAGGGAACGTGGCGGCGGGAGGCGACATACCAGGTGCACCAGCCATAAGGAAAGCGGTGAGCCGGATACTGATTAAGTTTTCCGGAAGACGGGATGGGTTGGAGGACTGATGGATCCAGGTTGTTTTTGGTAGCGAACTGGCTGGCTTGAGCGTCCCGGTATCGAGGCTGGTTTTCCTGTTCGCCGTCCGGGATAACTACAACTTCACCGACCTTAAGTTCACCGTTAGCGGGTAGGTCATTAAAAGAGATGATTTTTTCTTTTTTGGCTTTGTATTTTTTGGCCAGGGTTTTAACAGTATCGCCGTTTTTGACTTTGTGTTTTACGCCGGTAATAGGAAGGACGAAGATTTCATCGTCTGGTTTAATGGTTGATTCTTCGGTTAAATCATTAGCCCAAAGAATAGTATTTACGGTAACCGAGTATTTTTGGGCAATGGTGCTCAAAGTGTCGCCTTGTTGGACTTTATAGATAAAGACGTCGTCGCCCGAGGTTTGGAATTCTTCGGAGGTGGGGTTAGTGACGGCTGTAATGGCGCCGAGAACAGTGTTTTTTTCTCCTTCTTCCTTTAAGAATTGTTCGTATTCGGCTAATTCATAGGCATCGGCGATTTGAGCCGTGGCTAAAGAATTTGATTTTTCAATTTTGCTGTGAATGGGAATAATGGAATTGTCTTGTCGGAATAGGGAATTGCGGCCAAAAAGGTTTTTGTTTTGTGATTTTAGGTTTACCAGGGAAACAAAGAGCGCGCAGGCTAAAATTCCGGCCCGAGTAATGTTTTTTTTGACGAAGCTTAGAACACAGCGAGTTTTTCCTTTTTTTAGGTAGCAAAAGGTTTTTTTCTGGCGGCTGTTAAGGCGGCCGCAAAAAGCCTTGAATTTGGCGACTGCCGGGTGGTGTTTAAATCCGGATTTTTTATTTTGGGACTGCCTTTGGGGGCTTTTCACAAAGTGAAATTATAAAAAATAAGGGGTTTGAGCTGTTTGGGGCTCAAGAGATATGGTAAGAGGAGCAGGGGATAATGTCAAGAAATGTGCCCGGGGCGAGATTCGAACTCGCATGGGGGAATACCCCAAGGGATTTTAAGTCCCTCGTGTCTGCCAGTTTCACCACCCGGGCGATATTATGGGATTTTGGAGGCCAGGAGGGGATTTTCACTGCCCGGCCGCCTTTCCGGCGGCCTCAAGCTTTGAGAACCCACGGTTCTCAACAGTCGACTTGGTCGACTTGCTTTCCTTCGCGGGAAAACTACGTTTTCCCGACCCCTTTCCTGGTTCAAATCCCCAGTTAAAATAACCTGGAATCTAGACCTGGGGGCCTGGATTCCAATGGAGGCCAGGAGGGGATTTGAACCCCTGTAAAAAGGTTTTGCAGACCTTTCCCTAACCATTCGGGCACCTGGCCGTCTGCTGTATGGTAATACTATAGTATTACCATGGTTAGTGTAGCAAATTATTTTTAAGTTACAACAGGTTATATTTGTTTATTTTTTGTTTTATGTTAATAATTGAGAGGTAAAGATAATTATATAAAATCAAAATGATTTCGGCCAAAGAGGTAAAGAAAATTGCCAGGTTAAGTTATATAAAATTAAACGAGCGGGAAGTGGAAAAATTCAGCAAGGAGCTTTCAGGCATTGTTGATTTTTTCCAAGTATTAAAAAAAATTGAAACAGAAAAAGTGGAGCCAATGATGGGGACCACGGAGCTTACGGACGTTTTGCGCCAGGATAAGGCGAAGGTTTGCCCCAGGGCGAATGAACTTGTAAAAAGAGCGCCGGAAAATAAGGATAATTACTTTAAGACTAAGCCGATTTTGGAGAGATAAGAAAAAATATGAAAATAGTCGAGCTAAAGGATAGAATTGAGCGAGGGGAGACGACCGCGGTTAAAGCGGTAACTGAATGTTTGGAGCGGGTAGCGGCGGCGGAAGAGGGAGAAGAGAAGATAAACGCGGTGATAACCTTAAACAGAGAGCAGGCCCTAAAGCAGGCTCGAGAAATTGACGAGAAAATAAAAAGAGGAGAAAAGCCTGGAATGCTTGGGGGAGTGCCGGTGGCAGTGAAGGACGTGCTTTGCACTAAAAACGTTAAGACCACGGCGGCTTCCAGGATTCTCTCTGATTTTATGCCGACTTACGACGCGACTTGCGTAAGCAATCTAAAGCAAGAGGGCGCGATTATTGTGGCAAAAACTAATTGTGATGAATTCGCGCATGGAGCGAGCGGGGAAAATTCGGCTTATGGATCAACCAAAAATCCTTTAGATATTAGCCGGGTGGCTGGTGGAAGCTCTTCAGGCTCCGGCGCGATTGTGGCTTATGGCGGCGCGGCCGGGGCTTTAGGCACGGATACCGGCGGTTCGGTTCGGGTGCCGGCAAGTTTTATGGGATTGACGGGTTTGAAACCGACCTACGGGCGGGTGTCCAGAAAGGGGCTTATCGCCATGTGTTCTTCCACGGATACGGTAGCGCCAATCGCGAATAACGTAGAAGACGCGGCGCTTTTGCTTACGGCTATCAGCAGTAAGGATTCTTGCGACGCGACTTCTTCGGGATTTCGGGGAAAGGATTTTTCGCTGGATTTATTAAAAGGATTAAAGGGATTAAAAATAGCTTATCCGAAAGAAGTGTTTGGTCCGGGGCTGGAAGGTGAAGTGAAACAAGTTTTTTTGGATAATCTGGAGAGATTAAGAGGTCAGGGAGCAAAGGTTGAAAAAATTTCTCTGGAATTTCTTGGAGAGCCGGCGGTGGCGGTGTATTATATATTAGTGCCGAGCGAGATTAGTTCAAATCTGGCCAGATTTGATGGAATTTGTTTTGGCGAGCGGGTCAAAGAAGCGGAGAGTTTGAAAGAGATGTATGTAAAGACCAGGACCGAGTATTTAGGTGATGAGGTAAAGCGGCGCATAATGCTGGGAAATTATTCTCTGAGCGCGGGATATTACGACGCTTATTATAATAAGGCGCAGAAAGTGAGAAGGTTGATCAGGGAGGAAGTGAAACGGGTTTTTACTGATTATGATTTGGTGATTACTCCGACTACGATTGGTCCGGCCTTTAAGCTGGGGCAAAAAGCCGATCCTTTGAGCATGTATTTGGTGGATATGTATCTAACTTACGCCAGTCTGGCTGGTATTCCGGCTGTTTCCCTGAACGGAGGCTGGGTGAAAAACAAAGAAGAAGGCAGGGCTTTGGCCGGTCTGGAAGGGAACGAGAACAGAAGGCGGCCGGGTAAGCTGCCGGTAGGAATTCAGCTTATGGCTAACTGGTGGGATGAGGAGACTTTGCTTAGAGGAGCTTATGGGCTGGAAAAGTTGGTTAATTTGGCGTAGTCGCAAAGAAGAAAGATAAAATTATAAATAAATAAAAAATCAGGGCATGGAAAGCACGGCGGTAAAAGTATTTAACTTAATTTCAGAAGGAATTTTTAGATTTCAAGGGTCTTATCAGGCCGGGGTAATTAAATGGATCCTTATTGTCTATACCCTAATGATGCTTTTTAGTATTATAGTGCTTGCCAGAAGGTATTCGGCGATTTATGATTATTTTTTATGGGGGAATAAGACAAAAAAACGGCTGGAAAGAGAAAAACAAAAAGGCAAGAAGCCCAGGGGGGTAAAAGTGCCGGAGACTGCCCGGGAGCTGGTTGAGGCAAAACTTAATTCGGTTAATCCGAATGATTGGAAGATAGCGGTGATAGAGGCGGATAAGGCTTTGGATGAAGCTTTGAAAAATTCAGGCGCGGCAGGCGAGTCTATGGGAGACAGGTTGAAAAATGTGGTGAGTCAGGATGTGGGGGGAGATTTGGACAGTGTCTGGGAAGCTCATAAGGTAAGAAATAACATTGTGCATGATGCGAATTATCAGTTAAGCAGTGAGATGGCAAGAAAGGCGGTAAATTCCCTGATGAGTGCGGTTCAGGCGCTGTCTGGCGGCAAGTAGAAGTTGAGGTGAGGATTAAGCTAATTTTTGGATGGCGCGGGCTAAAAGATGAGCGCAGGTCAGGATTTTTAGCTTGGGGAATCTTTTTTTGGGAGGGATTGGGTAGGAATCGGTGAGAAAGATTTGGTTAATTGAGCTTTTTTGTAGATTATCTGAAGCTCCGGGTCCGAGGAGTCCATGAGTAATACAGTCAATATAGGTTTTAGCGCCTATTTTTTTTACTAATTTCGCGGCTTTGACGCGGCTTTGGCCGGTAGAGACGAAATCGTCGAAAGAAATTATATTTTTGTTCCGGAGATCGCGGGTGAAGTCTTTGAAAGTGACTTTACCGCTTGAGAGATCGCGGCTTTTTTTGAGTCGGGCCATTGGTAGTTTGAGTTTTTGGGCGAAAGCGCGGGATCTTTTTTGGGCTCCCTTGTCCAGGCAGAGCACCAGCCAGTCTTT
>JAHKAQ010000097.1 GCA_018825765.1 Patescibacteria group bacterium | reverse complement strand
AGTGAAGAAGTGGCGATAGCCGAGCGTTCCATAGACAAGGTTCAGGCCGAGATAAACGCGATTGACCAGGATATTACAGGTAAGGTTCAGGCTATAAACGTTCAGGAAGTTCAATTGCAGGAAAGAAGAGCGGTACTGGCTGAATACGTGAGGATAATAAGCAGACTTTCAAGGCAGTCCATGCTGGAAGTAATGTTGTCATCAGATTCAGTAGCTGAGTATTTTAAGGAGTTAAGCTGGCTTAGTCAGACTTCAGCGGATTTGAAAAAGGTTTACATGGAAATAAAACAGAGAAAGGAGCAGTTGATGGCGGATAAAGAGATACTGGAAAATACAAAACAAGAGCAGGTGGCTTTAAAGTTAATGCAGGAACAACAGAGAAGGTATCTGGAGAAAAAGATTAGTTTAAAAAATGAGGTTTTGGATAAAACAAAAGGAGACGAGTCGCGATTTCAGGCGTTATTGGACACGGAAGAGCAATTGGCGGATAAGCTCACGGAAGAACTTGAAGCTTTGCAGAGTTTGGGCCGGGCTATTGATTTTGGCGACGCGGTGGAAGCGGCTAAATACGCTTCTAAAAAAGTCGGGGTAAGAGTGCCCTATTTGCTTGGCATTTTAAGGGTGGAGTCAAATATGGGGACTAACGTGGGCGGCGGCACTTATAAGAAGGATATGCATCCGGCGCAAAGAACTATTTTTGAGGATATTTGCAAGGAATTAGGCTATAATCCGGATAAAATGCCGGTTTCTAAAAAACCATGTTACAGGGATAGTGACGGGAATTGCAGCGGCTGGGGAGGCGCCATGGGTCCGGCTCAATTTATGCCATCAACCTGGGAAGGCTATAAGGAAGAGGTGGAGGATGAATGCAATACTAAAAAGGCAGATCCCTGGAATTTGCGTCACGCCTTAGTGGCGATGGCCTTAAAGGTAGCTAAAGTGCCAGGCGTAATTGACGGGAAAAGGTCGGCTGAACATAAAGCGGCTAATATTTATCTGGCCGGGGGGAATTGGGATAAATTTACCTGGTATGGAGACAGGGTAATGAAATTCACTGACGCTTTTGAGGAGAAAATTGAGGAAGAAGGGCTTTAGCTTGAGATATTTTTCGTTTTTTGGTAATAATGAGTTTTATGACGAAAGCCTTTTAGCGTAAAATTTATAATGAATAATCGCCGGCGTAGCTCAGTGGTAGAGCAACTCTCTTGTAAAGAGTAGGTCGTGGGTTCAAATCCGACCGCCGGCTCAAGTTATTTTTGACATTTAGGGTCTGTTGCCAAATAGGCTTTCGTAACGAAAGCCTATTTGGCAACAGACCCATTTAAAAAACCGCCGGCAATTTTACCGGCGGTTTTTAGAAGCGTTTTATTTGACTGCCTGCTTTAGGGCGGAGCCTGCTTTGAATTTCGGTACTTTAGTGGGAGGTATTTGTATTTTTTCTTTAGTTTGAGGGTTGATGCCGGTTCTTCCTTTTCTTTCATTAACCATAAAAGCGCCAAAGCCGGTGAAGTTTACTTTTTTGCCCTGGCGAATGGATTCAGTGATTACTTCTAATAAGGCGTCGATGGTTTCTTCGGTGTCCTTTTTACTTTGATTGGTTTTTTGGGTGACTGATTCGATTAATTGACTTTTAGTTAGAGTTTCCATGCATTCACCTCCTTTCGGCTTAATTATTATAATTGATTATATCAAATAACTGGTTTTATCGGGATATCTGTTCCTGTATTCTTTGGATTTTTTGGGCGAGACCGTTTTTAGCGGTTTTTATAAAGATCCCCTCTACTATACACTCATTCCAGTCATTATCCCAGCCTGAATCAACTGAATCCTGCTTAAGAAAGCCCTGAATTACCTCTTCTTTATTTTTCCCAAGGATGGAATGTTTTTCCCCGCACATGCCGGCGTCGCTTATATAGGCAGTTTTTTGGGGAAGGATTTGCTCGTCAGCGGTCTGGATATGAGTGTGGGTTCCAATAAGAGCGCTTATTCTTCCGTCCAGATAATAACCTAAGGCTTTTATTTCACTGGTGGCTTCGGAATGGAAATCAATCAGCACAGCGGTTGGATTTTGATTTTTTATTTGAGTAATTATTTCGTCGGCTTTTCTGAAAGGGCAATCATAATGGTTGCGGAAAAAAGTGCGGCCAATAAGGTTTATAACGGCTATTTTTTGAGCCAGGATGTTTATAATTTCATAGCCGCGGCCGATAACATCCGGCGGGTAATTAGCCGGCCGGATTAGAGGAATGTTTTTATTTTGCAAGAGAAGGCGGCCTTGTTTTTTCCAGACGTGATTGCCAGAGGTGAAGAAATCAATGCCGGCTTCTCGCAATTCTTCCAGGGCGTTTTGGGTTACTCCTTTTCCGTGAGCGATATTTTCAGCGTTGGCAATAGTAATATCCGGCTGGTATTTTTTTTTGAGTTTAGGCAGAGCAAGGGCTATGGCTTCCCGGCCCGGACGGGCGACGATGTCTCCTAAAAAAAGGATATTCATGATTTTTTAACAAGATTTATCTGGCGTAATCAATGGATCGAGTTTCCCGGATGATATTTACTTTAATTTCTCCGGGATATTTTAATTCTTCCTCGATTTTTTCGGCGATTTTCCGCGCCAGTTTGACTGATCCTAAATCATCGGTTTTTTGAGGATTGACGAAGATTCTTATTTCCCGGCCGGCCTGGATGGCGTATGATTTTTCTACTTCTTCAAATTCGTTGGCAATGTCTTCCAATTCCCTTAAACGTTTAAGGTAGTTTTCAAGCGTATCTTTTCTGGCGCCGGGCCGGGAGGCGGAGATAGCGTCAGCCGCGGCAATTATAGCGGCGGCCGGATGCTCACAAGGCAGATCGTCATGATGGTGCCGCATGGCCTGGATAACCTCTTTGGGAATATTGAATTTTTTAAGGATATTTACGCCGATTTCAATGTGGGTTCCCTGGATTTCATGATCAACAGCTTTGCCGATGTCATGAAGCAGGCCGGCTTTTTTGCATAAAGCGACATCCAGCCCAAGTTCGTTGGCAAGCAGGCCGGCAAGATGAGCTACTTCGATGGAATGAATGATAACGTTCTGGCCGTAGCTTGTTCGAAAGCGCAGGCGCCCCAGAATTCTTACTAGTTTGTCGTCCAGGCCGGCGACTCCCACATCATAGACCGCGGCTTCACCGGCGGCTTGAACCTTTTTGGCGATTTCTCTTTTAACAACATTAAAAGTTTCTTCGATTTTAGCCGGATGAATGCGTCCGTCTTCTATCAGTTTCTGTAAGGTTAAGCGGGCGATTTCTCTTCTTATGGGGTCAAAAGCGGATACTACAATGGCTTCGGGCGTGTCGTCGACGATTATCTCGGCGCCGGTTAATTTTTCAATAGTGTTTATGTTTCTTCCCTCGCGGCCGATAATGCGGCCTTTTAATTCGTCGTCAGGCAAAGCCACGGTGGTAGTGGTGTTTTCAGTAACATGGCTTGAGGCGTAGCGCTGCATGGCCATGGTCATAATATTTTTGGCTTTTTCCTCCAGGGCTTCCTTATTTTTCTCTTCCAGTTTTTTGAGTTTTTTTACCAGGATGTCTTTGTTTTCCTGTTCAACCAGGTCCAGGATTAGTTTTTTCGCTTTGACCTGGTCTAATTTAGAGACGGTTTCTAATTTTTTTATTTGTTGTCTTCTTAGTTCACCAAGTTCTTCTTTTATTTCTTTGACCTGTTTTATTTTTTCGTGAATGTGTTTTCTTTCGCGGTTAATGTCGTTTTCTTTTCTTTGGATTTGGTTTTCCATGCGATTTAAACGCTCCTCGGTTTTATTGAGTTGAATACGGCGGACTTCTTCTTCTTTTTTTATTTCAGAAAGAGCTTTTACCGCCTTTTCTTTGGCTTTTAAAATGACGTCCTTAGCTTCTATAGTGGCGTCAGAGATAATTTTTTCCGCTTTGGTTTGGGCTTGTTTATTTCTTTTTTGGGCAGTGATTTTTTGAATTGTATATCCTAAAAAGGACCCTGCCACAAGCGCCATGGCAGTACCGATAATTAGAGTCATGGTTTAGATGTTTAGTTGTTACTTTGCTGGACATAGCTTGGAATTTCATCACCAAGGCCTATTTAAAGACAGGGTCTGATTTGGCTAAAAATAGGTTAATATACATTAGGCAATGATTCTTGAGTTTAAAGGGTTTTTAGTGATTTGTAAAGGTAAAATTTAGGAGATCGCGGTGTCGTCTGGATTCAGGGAGTCGGTATTTTCTGAGTCTTTTCTTGTTTTTTCACTTACCCAGAAGCTGTGGAAATATTTTTTGAACATGAGCCTGGTTTGGGAATCAATGGCTGGGAGCGTGAAAAGGGGGGCGACAAAAGGAACCAGCGCCCACTGGAGGAGCAGGAAGATATATTTGGTTTTTTTGTATTTTGCCGGTTTGGGCGGCAGAAGAAGGAGGCTTAAAAATAAGGAGATAACCAGGCCAATCATGGCGATGGTTAAAATAGTGCGGGTTACGAGCGGCAGGTTGTGGGCGATCACGGTTTCGTTAAATTGGGGCCCGCCGACAATCAGGGGAAGCCAGCCCAGAAACAGGATAAGAAAGGAAGCGGTGGCCCAGGAGTGATGGCCTTCAAGTATGGTAAAAACGCGCTTTATTTTTTCTTTCGCGGGGATTTTTTTGTTTTTTAAAAACGCGCGGGCGATTCTGGGGAAGCTTTCAATGCCGTAGGCCCAACGTCTTTTTTGCTTGTATTGATTGATAAGCGTTTTTAGAAAGGTTTTTGAAAGAGTGGCGTCCATGGAAACCGGAATATATAGAGGGACGGCGCGATAGTCGCCGTTATAATGGATAAAGCATTGCCAGAAGATAGCGGAATCTTCGCTTATTACGTCTTTTTTCCAAAGCCCGACTTCGATTAAGGCTTTCAGGCTCATAGAATGAGAGGAAAAGGTAATCAGCCTTTCCGGGCGCGTGCTTTCGATCATGTGCCAGAAGGACGAGCCAATGGCCACTATTCGGACGATGGCGTTGGTGTCCCAGATGTTATTGTTATAGGTCGGCAGGGGCTGATAGCTTTGCTGGTAGCGTTTTTTGCTTTTCAGGAATTGAAAGGCGACCGCGGCCAGGTATTGAGGGTGAATACAGGTGTCGCAGTCGAAATTAGAGACAATAACGTGCTTTTGGGGAATGTTATTTTTTTTGAGATAACGAAGGGCTTTTTTGGCGGCGAAGTTGGCATTGGTGGCTTTTATTTTCATTTCTCCCTTTTTATTGGCATGGATATTGGTGAGAAATTCTTTAAAGTAGCGGCTGTATTTTTGTTTTAGAATAATTTGTCTCTGGCAGGCGGTTTTGCCGGCTCGTTTTTCCCCGCTCATTGAGATGATGATTCTTTTTTTAGGGAAGTTGGCCTGGGCGATTGATTTTATTGAGGGTTCCAGAATTTCCAAACCTTCTTTGTAATAGGGAATGATAATCAGGTGGTAAATATCATTGAATTTAAGACCGTGTTTTTGTTCTAATTTCCGGCATTTTTTGAGCCAGTTTATTTTTACGGCTTTTTTCATGCGGCGGTAGGCTACAATGGTATGGCCGTTTATGATGATTGATTTTATTAGCCAAAAGAGATCATAGAGAATAATTAAAATAGCGGTAAAAATCGGAGCAATGAAGGAAATGAGAATCGCGCCTAAAAGAGTGATCCAGGTCAGAAGGCCGGGGATTATTTCAAATTTCCGGTGGAGGCAATATTCAGGGGTGTTTTTTTGGGGAAATAAAGGATATTCCATGGTTAATATACTAGCACAAGTTTTTATTTTAGGAAGGCCTGGAGCCAGGAATGGAGCGGAGAGGTTTGTTGGCCGCGGATTGTTGAGCCATGAATTTTTGGATGAGAATCCGGGCCTGTTTTTGGTTCTTTATCCAGTGAATATCCGGATCTTTTTTAAACCAGGTAAGCTGGCGCTTGGCGTATTGGCCGATGGCTGTATTTAATTGCTGGATAAGCCGGGTTTTATTTATTTTTTTTAGAAGGAAGCGGGCCGCGTAGCGGTATTCAAGCCCCAGACTGTCCAGTTTTTGCCAGCTTAAGCTGTTTTGGTGAAGATTTTGCACTTCTTTTATCAGCCCCTGATCTAGTTCATGGATGAGTCTTTTTTTGATTTTTT
>JAHKAQ010000096.1 GCA_018825765.1 Patescibacteria group bacterium | reverse complement strand
TATTACTAAAAGAGTGCTAATTTTTAACTATACAATATTTTTCTCTTATTGTAAAGGAATTTAACCGATAATTACGGGAAATCAAGAAAAAACCTCTTTCTGTCGCATCCGGCCGCCGCCCAAGTCCCGGCCGCCCAAGCCGTGCTCCAGCAAATTTGCAGGTTATAGCCGCCGGTTGGTCCGTCAAGGTCGATAATTTCTCCGGCAAAAAACAAATTTTCAATTATCCTGGAACGCATAGTCTTCGGATCAATTTCTTTTAAGGCCACGCCGCCGCTAGTAACCACGGCTTTTTCAAATCCCGCCAAACTTTTCGCGGTTAATTTCAATCCTTTTAATCTGTGGAGCAATTTTCTCCTTTGTTGCCTGGTGATCGCGTTCAATTTAGTTTCAGGGCTTATCCCGACCAGCTGAATCATTGTGTTTATCAATTTTTTCGGCAGTAAATCAGGTAAATAATTTTTAAAATCGCGCCTGGGATTAGCCGCGAAATCTCTTTTTAAGCGGTTGTCCAGCTTTTGAAAATCCAGAGCCGGCTTCAAATCAATTTCCAGGGAAACTTCTCCCTGTTTTAACAGTTCTCCGATTCTCTTGCTCGCGTCAATGACAATCGGTCCGCTTAAGCCGTTGTCAGTAAAAAGCATCTCTCCAAACCTCGAATCTTTCTTTTTATTGTTTAAGAAAATATTTAGCGCCACGTTCTTAAGGCTTAACCCCTGAGCGTCTCCAACCCAAGCCTCTTCTGTAATAATAGGCGTGAGCGCCGGCGCCGGCCGTGTTATTTTATGCCCCAGGGACTTCGCCCAGCTAAAGCCATCGCCGGTAGAACCGGTTTCAGGATAAGATTTTCCGCCAGTGCACAGAATAAAATTTTTAGCGCCTATCTTTTTATTCTTTAAAATAACATTCTCAATTTTTCCTTTTTTTGTCTCAAAACCTAATACCGGTTCATTGCATTTAAGATTGACCTTGTTTTTTAACAAATGCGCCGCTAAAATTCCCAGCACTTTTGAAGATCTGTCGGCAATCGGGAAAACCCGGCCGCCTCTTTCAATCTTGGTCTTTAGGCCCATTTTTTCGAAGAAAGCCATTGTTTCTGCTGGCCCAAAAACATTCAGGCAGGAAAATACAAACCGGCCATTTTTGCCCAGTTTTGCGATAAAATCCCGGTTAGAATATCTGACCTGAGTCAGGTTGCAACGCCCCTTGCCGGTTAGTAAGAGTTTTTTCCCCAGAGTCTTGTTTTTCTCCAAAAGCGCGACATTGGCCCCTTGTTTCGCCGCCCGAATAGCGGCCAGTATGCCGGCCGGTCCGCCGCCAATCACCACTACGTCAAATTGCTCCTGGTTATTTTGCATAAAAATTTAATTATTCTCTTCCCTGACAACCTTATTATACTCGCTTACTTAACCAATTTCTATTACCAGGGTCAAATTATATTTTTAAACAGTTTTGACCACCCGCGAATTTGTTATTATACTAAAAAAGTAATGAAAACCCGCTTTATTTTTATTTTCCTTAAAATAAATTTAAACAAATAAACATGAAACCTCCAATCAACGAAAGAGCAATCGCTCTCCCCAGTCTAAGAATCAAGGAGAAAACCCTGGTTTTTCTGGCCCTGTCTGTTTTGACTGTGTTTTTGCCCACCATTATCCATTCCCAGCTAATAACCGGCCCGCTGGTGAACATGTCGCTCATTTTAGCCGTTCTCTTAGTCGGCCCGTTTGAAGCGGTGTTTTTGGGACTGATGCCCAGCGTGTTTGCCTTAGCTTCCGGCCTTTTGCCCCTTGCCCTGGCGCCGGCCGTGCCCTTCATCATGATCAGCAACGCGATTTTTATCGGCGTCTATCATTATTTAGGCCGGAAAAATTTCCTTCTCTCAACCTTGGCCGCCAGTCTTTTAAAGTTTTTGTTTTTATACGGAATCGTCCACTTGCTGCTTAACACCCTGCTGGCTCAAAAAATAGTGGAAAATCTCTCCGCCATGATGGGAGTTTTCCAGTTCCTGACAGCTATTATGGGCGCGGTGTTGGCCCATGCCGTGCTGTCCTTTATAAAATACAAAAATAACTCCAAAATTCGTCTATGAAAAAAATAAAAGTCGAAAATCACAGCTTCACCGGATTTTCCTGGTGCGCCGGCTGGCTGTTCACTGTCGGATTCCTGCACTTAACCTTCTGGAAAGGCCTGTTAGCTCTGGTAATCTGGCCGTATTATATCGGCTTGTTCGTAAGCTCTGTTATACAAAATTAGATTTCTTCGCCTCTAACGTCGATTGACATCCATCGCTTTATTATTGATACTTTCATAAGCGACTTAATTCTGTCACGCCCAGGCAGTTTTTTTATTTGAACCTGAATTTTATGGAAATTAGAAACATCGCGATCATCGCCCATGTTGATCATGGGAAAACAACCCTGACCGATGCCATTCTGAGACAGACCGGCGCGCTGGAAAAGGAGGGGACTGGTATGGATTCCAACACGTTGGAAAAAGAAAGAGGCATTACTATTTATTCAAAAAACGCCTCTGTTTTTTATCGTGGAACAAAAATAAATATAGTGGATACACCAGGACACGCTGACTTCGGGTCAGAGGTAGAACGTGTTCTGCGCTCCATTGACAGCGTGCTTTTGATAGTGGATGCCCAGGAAGGGCCAATGCCCCAGACAAGATTTGTTTTAAAAAAATCATTAGATATTGGGCTTAAACCATTAGTTATTTTAAATAAAATTGACAAACCAACTGCTCGGCCAGAAGAAGTTATTGAAGAGGTA
>JAHKAQ010000095.1 GCA_018825765.1 Patescibacteria group bacterium | reverse complement strand
GGATGATTTGGCAGAGGGCACGACAGGGGAAAAAATGGGTTTGACGGAAGAAGGAGAAAAAATGGCGGAAGCGGCGAAAGTCGTTGTCGATGATCAGGCGGGAGAAGAGCCTAAGGACGCGGTGATTCCGCCGAGAGATTTTAGCGATAGCGATAAAAATCAAATTAAGGAGCTGGCAATTATGGAAGCTAGAAATTTGATAGACGCGGAGAAAGGAAGAATGGCGGGGGCGAAGACCGACCTTAGGGGATACAGGGAAATAAAGCAAGAAGAAGATGAGCTAAAGGAATTCATAGGCGCGAGAGCGGAGCAGATTGTGGCGACAAGAATGCAAGACGCTTTGATAAGAGACGAGATATTGAAGGCGAAAGAGGAAACAAGAAAGACAGGGGGAGAAACAGGCCCGGAAGGAGCGGAGACGATAAAGCAAGCAATGGCGAAAATTGCCAGGGGAATCGCGCAAGATATCCTGGCGGCATGGAAGGAAGAAAAGGCGCAAAAGGGCAAGCAGGAACAGGCCGCGGCTTGATTTTTTTTGATTTTTTCCATATAGTTCCGCATAGTAGAGGAAGTTTCAGGAAAAAAGGGAAATCAGGAAAGGAGGAAGGAACATGGAAGGAGGAAGGACGGTTATTTTCGTGGAAACAAGGGCGATAAGACCTCAAGAGGAAAAGAGAGGAGCTATAGAAAAATTAAATAAAAAAAATAAAACGGTTGATTTGGTTATTTTGCCTGCGGACATGGCTTTGAAGCAGGCGATAAGTGAATTCAGGGCTGGTTTCTGCAAAGGAGCCAGTGAGGTGATTTTGGTTTATGACGGTTCCCTGGGGAGTGTACTCCTCAAGGGGATAGGGAATTATTTCAGAGAGGGCAGAAAGGAGGTAAAGGAATGTTTTCTGGTCCTAAAAGACCAGGGTTGGGTAGTTGAAGAATGAGAGAGATCTCCAAGAGATCTCTTTTTTTATTTGACATAATCCATGATTGACTTATTATTTAATTAGTTTCCGGCTTTAGGGAGATTGGCGTCCCTGGACGTGAAGTCGGCGAAAGGTGTCCGGTCAATGGAACCGGGAAGCTGGATGGAACCGCGGGCAAGCCCCGTTCCGGCAATTTAAGAGAATATCTTTTGAATTGCGGGAACGGGGTTTTTAAATTTTAACTTTAAATATGACTGAAAAAAAAATTATGGAAAAAATTGTTTCGCTGGCGCGGCGGCGCGGCTTTATTTTTCCGGCTTGCGAGATATACGGGGGGCTGGCTAACGCTTACAGCTTCGGTCCTTACGGGACGGAGCTGAAAAATAACATAAAAAGGCTTTGGTGGAAAATGTTCGTGGAGGATCGGGAAGACATGGTGGGGATTGACGGTCCGATCATTCTTCATCCTAAAGTATGGGAAGCGTCCGGGCATCTGGAGAATTTTAACGACGCGCTGGTGGATTGCAGAAAGTGCAAGAACCGTTTTCGGGCCGATCATTTGGTGGAAAAAGAAACGGGCCGGGATATGGAAGGAAAGCTTGAAGCTATGAGTGAAGTTCTGGAGCGGGAAAAAATAAAATGTCCGAAATGCGGCGCGCATGATTGGACCAGGGTGCGCGATTTTAACTTGATGTTTAAAACTGAAATGAACGGAATCCGCGGCCCGGTGTATTTGCGGGGCGAGACCGCGGGCGCTATTTTTTGTGATTTTAAAAATATACTTGATTCCATGAGGGTGAAGATTCCTTTCGGCATAGCGCAGATAGGGAAGGTGTTTCGAAATGAGATCATGGCGCGCAATTTTATTTTTCGCTTGCGTGAATTTGAACAAATGGAAATTGAATATTTTATTAATCCCAAGGCCGACTGGGAGAAAGTTTTTGATAAGTGGCTCAAACTTCAGCGGGAGTTTGCTTTGAGGCTGGGAGTAAAAGAGAAAGATTTAAGACATTTTGAACATCCAAAAGCCAAGCTTTCGCATTATTCTAAAAAAACCGTGGATATTGAATATCACTTTCCGTTCGGGTTTAAAGAATTGTTTGGCCTGGCTTATCGGACTGATTTTGATTTAGCTCAACACGCTAGAGTGTCAGGCGCGGAGTTGAAATATTTTGACCAGGAAAGCGGTCAGAAATTTATTCCCCACGTGATTGAGCCTACTTTCGGGCTGGAACGGTCTGTGCTGGCGGCTATTTTAGCGGCTTACAGCGAGGAAAAAGTTAAGGGAGAAACGCGGGTTGTGTTGAGCTTGCCAAAAGATGTAGCGCCGGTTAAAGCGGCTATTTTGCCGCTTTCCAAAAAGCCTGAATTAATTAATTTAGCAAAGGAAGTTCTTGGCGACCTAAAACAGAGTTTTGTCCTGGAATACGACGAGACTCAATCAATCGGCAAAAGATATCGCAGACAGGACGAGATCGGCACGCCTTATTGCGTGACTATTGATTTTGACAGCTTGAAAGATAAGGCGGTGACGGTTCGGGATCGGGATACTATGAAACAGGACCGGGTAAAAATACAAGAATTGAAAAAATATTTAAGAGAAAAACTGTCATAAAAATTATTGATTCAGGCGGAAAAGGGTGTTTGGCCAAAGCGTCCAGACGCCCTTTTTTGCTTGCCTTAGTTGAAATAATGTGATACAAATTCAGGTTTGATAAAGCCTGGACGCTAACAGGCTGGTAAAAATTGGAATTAAAAAGAACAATGGCTCGAGAAAAAACATCAAAGAAAAAAAGCAATAAAGAAAAAGTCGTAAAAAACGGCAATGGAGATAGAAAAATGCTGGAGCTTTTGGAAAAGAATATGCTAACCACCAGAGGTCAGATTGAGAAAAAGGATAAAAATTTAGCGAAACAAGCCCAATCAATAAAACGACTTAGGGGTGAAATTTCAGCTTGTTTGGAAAAGATAGAAAAAAATGTAGAGGTTTATGAAAGAGAGATAGGGGTTTCGGCTCAAACTTCCGGAGTTGAATCAGGAGAGGGTGAAGAAGAGCTTGATTTAGGCGGGCTGGACCTGGCTTTACAAAAAAGATTGTCTGATCGGCGGCAGGAATTAGAGAGGTTGGAAGCGGAAGAAAAGACAAAAGATAAGCCGGCAGGGGAAAAAGTAAAACAAGGCGGCGACAAAAAAAAGAAGAAAAGGTCTGGAAGAGTTAAAGAAAAACAGAAGGCTAAGGGTGGCTGGGGACAGAGGATAGCCAGTGGATTAAGATTTGGAAAGAAAAAGATTGTTAAGGGTTTTAAGGAAATGGTAAATCATATCGATCAGGAGAATAAAGATAAAAAATAGACATGATTATAAAGTTTGTAAAAAATTTAGGGAAATATAAGACAGGGATGGTGCATAAATGTAAGACTGATTTGGATACAACAAAAGCAAAAGAGCTGGTAAAATGGGGTTTTGCCCAGGAAATTGACGCGACAACGGGCCAGCCGGTGGAAACAAAGAACAAGAAAGTAAAAAGTAAAAGAGGTTTGAGAAAGAGCAGATTTGAAATTGTAAAGCAATCAAAAAAGCAAGACAAGAAAAGAGAAGTAGAACCAGCAGCGCCGGTCGCGGCTATTTCCCAGAAAAAATTAAGACAAAGGATAAAGAATTTAAGAGCGGAGAGAATGTTTCTTAAAGAGAAAGTAGGGAAAATAAAACAGGATAGAAAAAAGGCTATAAGATTGCTGGAAAATAATATGAGGAATTTAAACGATCAATTAAGAGGAGAAAATAGAATATACGAAGACAGGGACGCGCTGGTGGATTTTTTGGGCCAGGTTAAGGAAAAATTGCAGAATTTAGATATAAGGATTGGCGCTTATAATACGGAAATAAAGGGAAGAGACGAAGAAAAACAGGCGCTGAAGGACGCCCTGGAAAATTTTCAAAAAGAAAAACAAAATGAGCAGGAAATTTTAAGAGAGGAAATTGAGGAAGAAAAACAAAGAATAAAAGATTTGAAGGAACAAATAAATTTGTTTCGAGACAAGCTTGAAGCAAAGAGCAGAAAGAAAGACCAGGATCTGATTTCTTTTGAGAAGAAACTTTTAAGTTTGGGCAGAAAGTTAAAGAAAAAAGACCAGGAGAAAAGCGCGCTGGAGGACAAGGCAAGAGAGTTGGAACTTGAGAAACAGGCGGAAGCGCAAAAGATGCAATCTCTGGAGGAAAAACAAGAGGAATGGATGAAGAAAATAAAAAAAGAGGAAAAGGAAAGAGATGAAGCGAACAGCTTATTTGGAGAGGAAAAAGAATCATTAGAACAGCAGCTGGTCCAAAAAGACAAGCAGATTGAATCTTTGGGAAAAGAGATAAGGGGGTTGCAAATATTGGAAACTTTTGAAAGCGAGAAGCAAAAAAGGGATCAGGCTTCGCAGGAGGAGAAGATTTTGAATTTGGAACAGAAGGTAAGTGAAATGGAAGAAGAAAAGGAAAAAACTCTGGGACTTTTTAGGGAGAATCTGGATATTTTAGAAGAGCAATTGGAGAAAAAAGATTCTCAGCTGGATAAGCAAGACAGTCAAGTGACATTATTAAATAAAGAACTGGAAAGATTAAGGCGCGAGCAGATAAAGACCATGGAAATAGAAAAAAAACAACAGGTGGAGAGAGAAAAAGAGCAGCTGGAACTTGAAAAGAAGATTGACGAATATGAAAAAACAAGACAAAGCAAGATTCGCTCGTTGGAGCAGAATGTAGATTCCTTAAAAGAGGAGTTAAAAAGTAAAGATCGGCAATTAGCTAATTACGACAGGAGAGTAAAGGAAATTTTGACCAGACAGGAAAGAGGAGATGGAAACATTCAAAAGCAAAGGGAGAATTCAGAAGAGCTGGTTCGCGATTTTTCCGGGGAAATGGTGGTTGACCAGGAAGACGGGGAAAATAATTGATAATTATTGTTGACTTATATTCTCTAGTGGATTAAAATGTTTACAAGTGTTTAAAAGTGGTATAAAGTGTTAAATACCAAGTAAATGTTTATTGGAGAATATAGTCATACTCTGGACGGAAAGAACCGGCTGGCAGTGCCGGCCAGGTTTCGAAAGGAATTGGGGGGAAAAGCGGTATTGACCCGCGGTTTGGATAGATGCTTGCTGCTTTATTCCATGGCTTCCTGGCAGGAGATCGCTTTGAAGCTTGGTAAAATGCCAATTGGAGAGAGCGGAACCAGGAGCTTTGTAAGATTGATGCTGGCTGGAGCGGTTGAGGTGAGCCTGGACAGGTTGGGGAGAGTGCTTGTTCCTGAATATTTAAAAGATTACGCGGGTTTGGTAAAAAATACCGTGGTAAACGGATTGTTCAACCGAATTGAGATATGGGAAGAAAAGGGCTGGAAGTTGTATAAGCAGAAAGCGGAAAAAAGGACAGCTAAAGTGGCTGAAAAGCTGGGGGAGTTAGGAGTTTATTAAAGGTCCCATGACATTACATAAACCGGTTCTTTTAAAGGAAGTTTTAAAATATTTAGATCCTAAGGCAGGCGGAACGATTATTGATTGCACGGCTGGCGGCGGCGGACATTTGCGAGCCATAAGGGAAAGGGTTGGCGGAAAAGGCACAGTCGTCGCGCTGGATATTGATGAAAAGAATATTCAGATATTGAGACAGGAAATAGAAAAACAAAAAGCGAGAAACGTAATTTTAATAAAAAATAATTTTAAAAATTTAAAAAGAGCGCTTGAGTCGGTTGGAATAAAAAGAGTAGACGGAATACTGGCTGATCTTGGTTTTAGTTCGGATCAACTGGAGACGGTGCCGGGTTTGAGTTTTAGGCGGGATGACAGGCTGGATATGAGATTTGAAAGAACGAGTAAAATAACAGCCCAGGATATTCTAAACAAGTGTTCCGAGCAAAGGCTGGTTGAAATTTTTAGAGATTACGGAGAAGAAGCAAGGGCCGGATGTATAGCCAGACGGATTGTTAAGGCAAGAAGAGAGCGAAGAATCACAAAGGTCTCGGAGTTAGGGGAAATTATAAGGCAATGCTGGGGGAACAGGGATAGAGTTTCAGGCCTGGATGTTTGCACTAAGACCTTTATGGCGCTTCGGATTGCGGTAAATGATGAACTCAATAATTTTAGTAAAATGCTTGAGCAGTCACTTGATTTGTTGGGACCCGGGGCAAGATTGGCAGTAATTTCTTTTCACTCGCTGGAAGACAGGATAGTGAAGCGGTTTTTTAGAAGGGAGTCCGGCAAATGCGTTTGTCCGGAAGATGAGCCAAGATGCGTATGCAATCACAAGCCGAGTTTAAAAATATTAACTAAAAAGCCGGTTATGGCGGACATAGAAGAAATAAAGATAAACAGAAGAGCGCGGAGCGCGAAGCTTCGGGCGGCGGAGAAAATATAAAAACAATGGGAAAAATAATAGAAATAACAAAATACGGAAAGAATAAAAAAGGATCGCGAAGAAGAACCATAAATTCCCCGGTGCGATTAGGGGTGACAGCGGTTGGTTTTATAACCGTGCTTATTGTTTGCTCCCTTGCTCTTTTGTATTTGATGCAGGCTAATAAAACGGCGACTTATGGCTTTGAGATTGAAGAATATGATAACGCGATCTCGGAACTTAAAAAGGAGCAGGACAGGTTAGAGCTGGAGGCGGCCAGGCTGCGTTCCACCAATCAAATAAAAGCAAATTTGGAAAAATTAAATATGATGGAAGTGGATCCTACCAAGATTAGTTATTATGAAGTTGACAGCCAGATGGCCGTGAAAGAGAAAGAAAAAAATGACACTTCGAAATAAAGCAAGAACCGGAAGGAGAATAATCACTCCGCAAAGAGGGTCTGGAGGATTATTTTCACAAAAGAAACAAGCCGCGGGGTTTTTAGCCAATTGGAGAATTGGTGTTTTGTTGATTTCTTTGGTTTTTATCGCAGTGGTTATTATTTTTCGATTAGTCACGCTTCAGATTTTTGGTTATGACGTGTTATCCACTAAAGCCAGGGAACAGCATCAATTTTTTGAGAAGCTAAAGCCCAAGCGCGGGCGAGTTTTAATAAAAGACGGGGAGAAAAATTTAATACCCGTGGCTACCAATGAGGACAAAGAGATGGTTTTTGTGGCGCCAAAATACATTATAGATACTGAAGGAACTATAAAAACCCTGGCAACAATTTTAAACCTGGATGAAGAGGAGATCAGAAGAAAGGTAATGAAAAAAAATGATTTATACGAAGTAATAAAGCATAAATTAACTCAAGAAGAAGCAGGGAAGATTAGAGAGAAAAAAATGCCAGGCGTGGAGTTGATACCGGAGAGCTGGCGGAATTATCCTGAAGGTGAGCTGGCCAGCCAGGTGCTTGGTTTTGTTGGATATAAAGATGATAAGCGCATGGGGCAGTATGGCATAGAGGCTTATTATGATGATATTTTGGAAGGAACATCGGGTTTCGTGAAAGCGGAGAAAGATACAGCCGGAAGGTGGATTTCTATCAGTAAGAGAACGCTTGAGCGGCCTAAGAACGGAACAGACGTGGTTTTAACCCTGGATCAGTCGGTTCAATATTTCGTGGAAAAGCTTTTGAAAGAATCGATAGAGAAATATGGAGCGGCTTCGGGCAGCGTGATCGTGATAGATCCCAGGACGGGTAAAATCGCGGCTATGGCTAATTACCCGACTTTTAACAGCAATGAATTCAATAAAGTGGAGGATAAGGGAGCGTTTAAGAATCGCTGTATATCTGATCAATATGAGCCGGGTTCGGCTTTTAAGCCCATGAACGCGTCGATTGGTCTTGATTTAGGCAAGCTGACGCCTGAGTCCACCTATAATGATACTGGAAGTTTTTCCGTGGCTGGTTATACTATTCGTAATTCCGACGGCAAGGCTTATGGTAAAATATCGCTTACCAGATTTTTAGAGCTTTCTTTAAATACTGGAGCGATTTGGGCTATGCAGTCGGCGAGTAAGGAGAATTTTTTGAAGTATTTAAAGAATTATGGTTTTGGTAAGAAGACCGGCGTAGAGCTTTTGGGAGAAGCGGACGGAGACATTGAAAATTTAGATTATATGCGGGATGTAAATTTTGTGACCGCTTCTTTTGGACAGGGGATTTCCTTGACACCCTTACAGCTGGCCACGGCTTTTTCAACCGTGGTAAACGGGGGAATTCTTATGAGGCCCAGAATCGTGGAAAAATTTTTAACAGATGATGGAAAAGAAGAGATAGTTGAACCTAAAGAAATAAGAAGAGTGATTAGTTCGAAAACTTCTTCAACCATGAGAGCTATGTTAATATCAGTGGTTAAAAACGGTTGGGGGAAAAAAGCCGGGGTGCCGGGTTATCTTATAGGCGGTAAAACCGGAACGGCGCAAATGCCCGGACCCAGCGGAGGATATAGCGATAAGACCATTCACAATTTCGTGGGTTTTGGGCCGGGAGATGATCCAAAGTTCGTTACTTTGGTAAAATTGGATGAGGTGACAGCGGTAAATTTCGCGGCTGATTCGGTGGCGCTGGTAACCGGGAAATTAAATAAATTTTTATTGGATTATTATAATATTTTCCCCACGGAGGAGATAAAGGAAGATGAGCTTATATACTTTAATCGTTTGATGGAATTAAAAGAGGAAGATATAAAAAAAGCAAAGGAAAGCGACGAGGGAGCCGAGGGTATTATGCCCATAAACAGCGGTGATGATAAAAAAAAGAGCGATGATAAGAAAAAGGATAAGAAAAAAGATAAAGATTGATAAATAATTCAGGAGTATGAAAAAATTTTTTAAAAAAATTATTGAAATTTTTATCGGGCATTTTGCCAAAAGGATCATAAAGAGAAGCGAGACGCTGGTAGTGGGAGTAACCGGCAGCGTGGGAAAAACCAGCACTAAGGACGCTATTCATACCGTGCTTTCCAGCAAGTTTAACGCAAGCAAGTCATGGGGTAATTTTAACAGCGAGCTGGGACTGCCTTTAGCCGTGGCTGGTTATAAAGAATCGGATACTTCAGCGGGATTCTGGTTCGGGGTGCTGTTAAGAATGTTCAGCCTGGCCTATCTTCATAAGGAAGAAGTAAATGATATTTTAGTTTTAGAGATGGGCGCGGATTTTCCCGGAGACATTGAAAAGTTGGTAAAAATCGCGCCGCCGGATATTGGAGTGGTTACTAACGTGAGCATCAGTCATTTGGAGAAATTCGGGCGGCTTACCCGGATTGTGTCGGAAAAGAAAAAATTACCAGAAGCAGTGCATGAGCGGGGTTTTTCTGTTCTTTGCGGCGATGACAAAAAAGTAATGTCAATGGCTAAAAAAGTGAAATCAGAAATTATTACTTTTGGATTGGGGAAAAATAATCTGATTAAAGCGACTAATATTGTTTTTCATTGGGGAGGCAGGGGATCAAACGGTAAAATAGAGTATGGAATGAATTTTAAATTGAATTACAATGATAAAATTGTGCCGGTTCGAATAAAAAATGTTCTGGGTATTCAGCAGGTTTACGCGTCGCTGGCCGCGGCTTGTTGCGGCATCGCCGTGGGTATGAATTTAATTGAAATCGCTGAAGCGCTGGGAAGGTATGAAGCGCCGAAGGGCCGGTTGGAGGTAATAAAGGGCAGAAAAGGGAGCGTGATACTGGATGATACTTACAACGCGTCTCCTGTGTCAGCGCTGGCCGCGCTGGATGTGCTGGGGGAAATAAGCGCTAAAGTGAAAGTGGCGGTATTGGCGGATATGTTAGAACTTGGTTCGAAAGAGAGAAAAGGGCATGAAGAAGTGGGAAAAATGGCCGGGCAGGTGGCTGACGTGATTTTAACTTATGGAGAGCGGTCGCAATTTATCGCTAAATCCGCGGCTAAGGCGGAAAAAATTAAGGGAAATATTGTGCGTCATTTTGAAACCCAGGAGGAATTAGTTGAATATTTAGACACCTTGCTCAAAGAAAAGGTGGTGGTGCTGGTTAAGGGTTCGCGCGGCATGCATATGGAGCGGGTGGTGGAAGCTATAATGGAATCGCCGCGGTCTTTGTCGGACAAATATAATTAAATATGCTTGATTTTTGGCAGCACCTGCCTTACAAAATAGATCCGGTAATAGTTGAATTGGGTATTTTTAGCGCGCGCTGGTATTGGCTGATGTATGTCGCGGGGTTTAGCGCGGTTTATTTTTTATTGAGTTATCGTTTGCGGCGCGGCGAGCGCGAGGTTCTCAAAAAGACGGATAAAAAGTCAGAAGCGGCGGCGCTGGACGCTTTATGGTGGATGTTTCTGGGTCTTATTATGGGCGCGCGTTTGGGTTATTTTATTTTTTATGACTGGGCGGAATTGTTGAAAGATCCGCTTATTTTAATAAATCCTTTGGCAAACACTGGCCAGGGCTGGGTAATAAGAGGCTGGTATGGAATGAGTTATCACGGGGGTCTTATCGGCGCGGCCGCGGCTCTTTTTTTGTATTGCGCGAAAAACAAACTAAATTTTCTTAGAATGGCGGATTTTATTTTGCCAGCTGTTCCTTTGGGGTTTTTTTTCGGGCGCGTGGGGAATTTTTTGAACGGAGAGCTTTACGGAAGGGTGACCGGCGGGTGGTGGGGGATGTATTTTCCTCTGGCTTATTATAGCGACGGGATAAGTTTACTGCGGCACGCTTCACAGTTGTATGAGGCTTTTTTTGAGGGACTGCTGTTATTTTTAATATTGTGGCTGCTGAGGAATTATAAATCGAAACAAAGGCCTGGTTTTATCACGGGATTGTATCTTATTTTTTACGGATTTTTTCGCTTTTTTATTGAGTTCGCGCGCGAGCCGGACGAACAGCTGGGGTTACTTTTTTGGGGTTTTAGCATGGGACAGGCTTTGTGTTTTTTGATGTTAGTGATTGGTTTTATTTTTGCTATAATGAGTTTTAGGTCGGATAGATTTACAAAGGAAATATTATAAGTTTTGTATTATGAAGGGTTTTGGGAAGGATTGGGGTGTTTTAGCTATAGGGCTTTTTTTCGCGGTTATGATTATATTGATTGCGGCGTTTTTTTTAGGGCAAAAAGCAAGCTGGATAAGAAAGCAGGGAACTCAAGAGGCGCGATTAGCTAAGAGTTTGGAGAATGAAAAGCAAAAACAGGACATGAGAACGCCGGTTCGCCTGGCGCTTATCGCGGATATTCACGCGGGCGGGAGCGCTAAAAGGTTAAACCAGGAAGGAAGAATGATTCAGCCGAATTTAGCCTTAATCAAGCTGGACAAGGTTTTAAAGAGAATAAAGCAGGAAAATTTTGATGGGGTAATTGATTTGGGGGATAATATAACTACAAGGGAGGATAAGGAATATTATAAATACTTGAAAGAGGTGTTTGACCAGTATGATTTGAATTATATTTTTGTTTTAGGCAATCATGATAGAGAGAGCGTGTATGGTGAATATCTCTGGGACGAATTTTATTACGCGAGGGACATAAAGGATGTGAGGATAATAGTTTTGAATACCAATAATCCTAATGATTATCACGGGGATTTGCCTAAAAAACAGCTGGAATGGCTCCAGGAACAACTGGAAACTGACAAGCAGGTGGTGATCGCCATGCACCATCCGGTGAAGGAAAAGCAGGACCGGGGAGATTTTGTGGACTGGTTTTGGGATTTTAAGAATATAATCGGGCGAAGAAAGAACGTAAAATTTGTTTTATCAGGGCATTATCATTTCTCTTTTGAATTTGAATATGAGGGAGTGATTTATAAAACAGTGGGGCCGCTGACTCTGGAAGACTTTGAAGGTTTTGAGGAGATTGATATTTAAGGGCTCTTATGAGAAATAAAAAGAAAAAAGAAAAATTGCAATTTCCAGCTGGTTTTTACTGGGGGGCGGCTGGTTCGGCTCATCAGGTTGAAGGCGGGAACGTAAATGACTGGAGCGTGTGGGAGAAGAAAAACGCGGGGAGACTGGCGCGAGAAGCCAGGAGCCGCTGGCGGCCCTGGCAGCAAAGAAAATTTCCGGAAATGTTTCGTGAAGCTAATTACATTTCAGGCCAAGCGGCTGATCATTACAGTCGTTACGAGGCTGATTTTTTTCTGGCAAAATCCCTGGGTCACAACGCGCATCGTTTTTGTGTGGAATGGTCAAGAATTGAGCCTGAATGCGGAAGGTTTGACCAGAAAGAGCTGAATCATTACAAGGCGGTGGTAAAGGCTTTGAGAAAAAGAGGCCTGGAGCCTTTTGCCACTTTATGGCATTTTTCCCTGCCGCTTTGGGTGGCAAAAAACAAAGGGGTGATGAATCGGGATTTTCCGGCCTGGTTTTCCCGCTACGCCCAAAAGGTGGTTAAAAGCCTGGGCGTGGAAGTCAAATTTTACCTGACTATCAATGAGCCGGAGGTTTTGTTTTTAAATGCTTTTTGGCGCAGATGCTGGCCCGGCTCGACGGCCCGAAGGACTCCCTGGAACGCCTGGAAATATTTAAAACAGCTGCAAAAGGCGCACGCGGCGGTTTATGATAAGCTAAAGAAGTTAAACCCGGAGCTTAAAATTTCCTGGGCTAATAATCTTGATTCCTGGCAGTCTTATAATAAGCAAGCCTTGGGAGACCGGATATCAGCCAGATTCATGGAATATTTTCGAAACGATTATATTTTTAATTTAGCAAAAGGAAAAAGAGATTTCGTGGCTGTTCAAAATTACTTTCACAACCGGGCCAGTTTTCCCTTTAAGGTAAGGCACCAGAAAGAGGATGTGTCGGATTTGGGTTGGGGGATTTACCCGCCGGGGATTTATTTAGTGTTAAAAAGACTTAATTTGGACGATGGCCGGGGCGGAAAGCTGCCGGTATATATTACAGAGAATGGCTTAGCTGATTCGACTGACAGAAAAAGAGCGCGGTTTATCCGGGATAACCTTTATTGGATTTCCCGGGCTATTGATGAGGGGATTGACGTTCGAGGATATTTTTACTGGTCGCTTACTGATAATTTTGAATGGGATAAGGGTTTCTGGCCGCGGTTTGGACTGGTGGAGGTGGATTATAAGACGCAAGAAAGGAAAGCGCGAGGAAGCGCCAGAGAGTATGCTAAGATTATAAAAGATAATTCATAAAATAAATGGCAGGGGTATTGGTGGCAATCGGAGCTTATTTTTTAAGCGCGCTAACCACGGTGATTGATAAATTTTTGTTAAAAAGGGCGATTCCGAGCGCGCTGGTTTATGGATTTTACATGGGGATTTTGAGTATTTTCGCCCTGCCGCTTATTATTTTTGATTTAAGTTTTCCGGGTTTTTCCGGGTTGATTCTGGATCTTTTTTGCGGTTTTGTTTTTCTTTTGGCTTCGATTGTGCTTTTTGAGGCTTTAAGGCGCGGTCAGGCTTCGAGCGTGGCGCCGGTTGTCGGGGCTTTTGGGCCGCTGGTTATTTTTTCCCTGAATCTTTTTATTTATAAAGGTGGTTTTGATGTGTCTCAAGTAATCGCTTGCGCGTTTTTGGTTCTGGGAAGCGTTTTGGTTTCAGGAAAACATAACAGCGGAGAAAAAAATAAAAAAAGCAGGCTGAAATTTTTTGGTTTTTCAAAGAGCTTCTGGCTGGCTGTTCTGGCCGGCTTTTTGTTTGGCGGATTTTACGTGATGATTGATCATGTTTACGCCAGCCAGTCTTTTATTTCGGCTTTTGTCTTTTTTCGGCTGGGTAGTTTTTTAGCCGCTCTGGCGCTTGTTTTCTGGTCCGGGAATCGCGAGTTGATATTTAAAAACGCTTCAGCCATAAAGCGGCCGGCGGCCGGATTATTTGTTTTAAATAAGGTAATCGCCGGAGTGGCTTTTATTTTTCTTAACTGGGCAATCTATCTTACGGGCGCGCTGGTGGTTAATTCTCTGCAGGGAGCGCAGTATGTTTTTTTGTTCGGGTTTATGCTGGTTGTTTCGGGTTTTTTCCCGAAAATTTTAAAAGAAAAGCTGGACGCGCGGATGGTGGCTTTAAAGAGCGCGGGCATTGTCTTAATCGCCACAGGAATTGCCAGCCTGTTTGGTCTTATGAAATAAAAAGATGATAAAAAAAATATTCGGGATATTATTGGCGGTCGTTTTTCTTTTGGGGATATCTGCTTTTATTTTGATGAGAAAACCCGGGGATTTTAGTTCTAAAACCAGCTGGGGAGTTACTTTTTCCAAGTATTTCGCTCAAAAATCCGGTCTTGACTGGCAGGAGGCTTATCTTGCTATTTTAGACGAGCTTGATCCGGAGGCGGTGCGGATTGTGATTTACTGGCCGGACGCGGAACCGGAGCAGGGCAGCTATGATTTTTCGTCTTACGACTGGATGGTTGAAGAGGCGCAAAAAAGAGACAAAAAGATGGTTATAGTTATTGGGCAGAAGGTGCCGCGCTGGCCAGAGTGTCATATTCCGGATTGGGCGCGCTCCCAGGGAAAAGAGCAATACCAGGAGAGTCTATTGGCTTTTATGCGTCAGGCGGTTTTGAGGTATAAAGACAGGGAGAATTTGTATTTGTGGCAGGTTGAAAATGAGCCGTTTTTGGATTTTGGCCAGTGTGAGAAGCTGGATGTTTCCCTTTTAGATAAGGAGATTGCAATGGTTCGCTCATTGGATTCGGAGCATAAAATCATGGTAACGGATAGCGGGGAGTTAAGTATTTGGCTTTGGGCGGCCAAAAGGGCGGATATTTTCGGCACTACGGTTTATCGGATTATCTGGAGTGAAAAACTGGGTTATTTTAAATATCCCTGGCCGGTGAGAATTTTTTGGCTAAAGGCCGGACTGGTGCGGTTTTTTTATCCGGATAAGCCGATTATAGTGTGCGAGATGCAAGGGGAGTACTGGGGGCCAAAACAGCCTTATGAGACGCCGCTTGAGCTTGAGATGAGGGAGTTTGGAATTTTGGAATTTAGAGCGGCGGCGGGATATACTAAAAAAATCGGCTTTTCCGAGGTGTATTTATGGGGCGCGGAGTGGTGGTATTGGCTTGGAAAAAAGCATGGAAACTGGACTTTTTGGCAAGAGGCCCAGGAGATTATTAAAAATAAGTAGGAGTTTTTAAGAAAATAAAAAGCTTGACAAGAAAAAGGCAATGAGTAACATTGCTTTTAGTTTAGTTCTTTAGAAAGGTAATAAAAATATAAGACAGGGAGAGGGAAAGGAATGGAATGGAATGGAAAAGGAAATGATTTCAAGGGAGGACGCAATAAAGTTTATAGACTTTATTGCGAATTTTTTGTTGCGGGAAGCGGGCGCTGAGGCCCGATTGGTTGAAATAGTAAAAAAGGAGCTGATGCGGTGGGTTGAGGAAGGGGAGAGGCGGGATGAGGCAAAGTATTTAGACCCCCGGTATAATATACCAAATAAAGAGGGTCTAAAAAGAGAAATAAAAAGGCTCTATAAGGCCCTTATAGAGGAGGCGAGAAAAAAAGGGACAGAAAAAATAGACAAATTTGAGCCCCTGGCCCGAAGATTCGGGATTATTTTTTTTGACGTTGAGGGGCTGAAGGCAGTAAATGATAATTTTGGTCACACTATTGGTGACCGTTTTTTGGAGTTGGTTTTTGGGAAGTTAAACCCAAAAACTAAGGAGATTAGTAAATTCCTAGGCGACCACGGCCTGGAATGCTTTTTTTCTTCAGCCGGCGGGGATGAATTTGTGTTTATAATTTATTTCCGCGGGTGGAAAAATACCAATCAAAGTGTCGATTGGTATGAGGACAAGGAAGGAAATGAGTGTAATTTACTGGAGCGGTTTTTACGGCTGCTTCAGCAGAGGGTTGAGGAGATAGACCTGCTCTCGGCCCTTGGGTTAACCTTTCGGGATATAGCGGCGAAATTAAACCGCAACGATGTCCCGAAAAATTTCAAATGGGTCGCCTCTATTTCCGGCGGCGCGATTACTTTTTCTCCGTCGGATTTTGGCTCTTATTTGAAAGAGCCATTATTGATAGAAGAAGATCAGGCGTTCGAAAACATAATGGGCGCGATTTTGAATTCCGCCTCAGAAGTAATGCACGTAAACAAAACGGCATACAAAGCGGCGATGGAATTATCCGGCAGGCTGGAGGACGAAATAATCTTGGATCTGATGGCCAGGAATGAGGAGGTCAGGCGGCTTTTGCAAAAAAACAAATCGCTTCAAGCGGGATTCAAAAATTGGGCGATAATTTTAATTGTTTTATTTGTTTTTTCTCAATTTCTGCAACTTTATCCAAGACTCCCCGGGATTTGGAGGGATATTGTGAAGTTGTGGGGATTTGTGTTAAATTTATTTTGAAAGGAGGTGATAGAATGGTAAGAGCGAGTGATTGTGCCTTGGGGCAAGCCCCGAGGCGATTAAGAAAAAAGACAGCCCAATTTCTCGAAGGGCTGTTAAGACAAAAAAGAAAGGAGGTAAAGAAAATAATTGGAGATGTCCCGCCGTGCGGAGTTGCCGCGGCTTAACAAAAACAAAACCCCGGTCAGCGGCAACGCCCGCCGGCCACAGCACGAGCTCTCAAAAGAGAGCTTTTTTTATTTTATAAAAAAACCGCCGACTGAATGCCGGCGGCAGGTTGATATTTAAGGTTTACGGCTCGTAAAACGGAGGCGCGCCGTATTTGTCCACATAGCATTGTTTTTCCTGGGCGCTGACGCTATCCCACCAGTATTCCAGGTCTCCGTTAGGATGGACCCAGGAGTTACAGTCGAAAGCGGAAGACGAAGATGATTTTTGCGAGGCAGAAGAGGTTTGGCAAAGAGGAATAGCGTTTCGGGTGATTTCCAGGGTGCTAAGCATTTTTTCAATGCTGGTGAAGTGGGTATTGAAGCTTTGGCCGAAAATCATCATTTCCATGGCCCGTCCGCCCTGGAGCCAGTGAAGCACGATGGCGTCGGGATTGGTAAAGTCGGTTTCAAACACCTGGATGCCGTTCCAGTCGATGATTTGGCTAAAGATATTAACGCCGGCCGTGTCAGGGGAGATTTTACCCTCCTCGGTTCTTCGCGCGGCTAATTGCTGGAGCGTTTCGCCTGAAGTTCTGGCGATTGATTCAAGCTTTACGGTTACGCCCGGGCCGTGAATAAACGCCTGCAGGGCGTTGTGAGTCTGATCATCAATGGTCCAGCCCCGGGGATAGCTTAAACTGTATTCATATTTGCAGTTCCAGTAGTAAATTGAATTTTCAAGATAGCTGGCGTCATAGGGGTAACGCTGGTTTTTAGCGGCGCCTTGTTTTTGAGCCCAGGAATTATGGGTCGTGTCTGAAGAATAACCGGAGTCCGGGATTGGTTTGTAATTTTCCAGAGCGGTTTGATTTTCTTTTAACTTAGCGTCAAGTTTGCTTTTAGTTTTTTTGAGCAAGACTATTCCCACAATAAAGCCCAGAACAAGAAAAATGACAAGCAGGCCGGCCGAGACGGCAAGAATGATAAACAGGGTCTTGTTGGAGTTTTTTGGGGCCTGGGGAG
>JAHKAQ010000094.1 GCA_018825765.1 Patescibacteria group bacterium | reverse complement strand
GAAGAAGCGCCCTGCTTACAGGGTATATTCGTGAAAAAGTTCAGGATTATCGCGAGATTCATCCCGGGTTTAAAATGGGCCTGGGGCTTGTTTTTACTTTGATCGCTTTGGTTTGCCTGGTGCTTGGGGTGGAGAATTATTCGCTTATTCAGGCGGTTGTTTTAACGTTAGGCATTATGATTAGTTTTGAGGGTTTTTGGCAGGAATATTCGATAAGAAAAGGAATAAGGCTAAATTTGACGCGGGCGCAGGCGTTAAGAAAGGCAAGGAGAGCGGTGGGAAGCGGAACCAAAGACCTGGAGCCGCGTTTTCGACGAATTCATCAAGAATTGGAAAAAGATATTTGGCAAATACGGCGGTTTGAAAAGCGGGCCGAGTATAAAAGATATGTTTTCGCGGTTTTTGGCGGCGCGTTTTTAGGAGCCTTAATAGCCTGGCCGCATGGTACGGATTTAATGATAGAAACTTTTTTCCTGGCTGGTTTTTCCCATTTGTTTTTGTATCTTATTCTGCCTTTTGGATTGATCGGTGTTTTTATTATAGAGCGGGAGAACGAGTATTACGCGCGGGATGCTTACCAAAAGGAAGACGAAGCCCTGAAGAGCGTGTGTAAGAGTTGTATGTTGTAATTGCGCACCCGGCAGGAGTCGAACCCGCAACCCCTTGGTCCGAAGCCAAGTGCTCTATCCATTGAGCTACGGGTGCGTAAGCCGATACAAGGCTTGTAAGCAGTATAGAGGATAAAATTCTTGTTGCCAATAAGGTTGGAAATTTCGTAACGAAAGCCTATTTGGCAACAGACCCGTTAAATAAAAATCTGATTTTTATGCAGAAATTTTTCAAGCACTGGAAAAATGTTTTTGTTTTTATGTCTGAAAAAAAGGACGGTTCAATGGGACGGGCCAAAGAAAGGGAAAGGACGCGGATTTTTAAAAACCGGCAGGTATTTTTTAAAAGAAATAAAATTGATCCTAAAAAGGCAGTAATGGCCCAATTACAGCACGGAAACAGAGTAGGGATAGTGAAGGCGACAGGAATTGGAACTTATCCGGCCGTGGACGGTCTGGTTACGGAGATGGGCGGAGTGTGTCTTTGTGTCACAGCCGCGGATTGCGGAATTGTGTATTTTTATGAACAGGATAGCAGAGTGATTGGTATTTGCCACGCGGGCTGGCGAGGGATCGCGTCGGGTATCGTGTTAGAGACTGTAAAAAAGATGGGACTTTTAGGCGCGGACGCGGGAAAAATAAAAGCGATGATATCGCCGATGATCGGTAAATGTTGCTTTAAAACAAAGAAAGACACGGCTGATATTTTTATTAGTTTGGGTTTTTTAAAAAATGTGGTAAGAAGAAAGAAAGAGATTTTTGTGGATTTGGCCGGGGTTATACGAAGACAATCGCTTGAGTCTGGAATAAAGGCTGAAAATTTAAAGATTCACAAGGATTGCACCTGTTGTAAAAATGATAAATATTTTTCATATCGGGCTGGCAGAGGGAAATTAAAGGGGGTAATGATTGGAGGCATTCGGCAAAAGATCCGGTAAATTAAATTAAAAAAAAATGGAAAAAACACGAAAAGCAAAATTGGTGGTTTTTGAAGGGATTGACGGGTCGGGCAAGTCAACGCAGATAAAATATTTAGAGAATTATTTGAAGGAAAAAGGCGTGAATTTTTGTTTGTTTAAATTTCCGCGTCACGGCCGGGAAAGATTCGGCAAGCTGGTAGACGCTTATCTGAAGGGCGAGTTTGGCGATCCAACCAGGCTGAACGCTTATTTTTCCTCCCTGCTTTACACGGCTGATCGTTTTGAGGAAAAAACAGCGATAGAGGACGCGTTAAGAGAAAGGGATTGGGTAGTAATGGATCGTTACGTGGGTTCTAATCTGGCTCATCAACGGGTAAAGCTTAAGAGCGAAGCGCAATGGAAAGAATACATGAAATGGATGGATGATTTAGAGTACAAAAAACTGGGGTTGCCGCGTCCGGATGTAGTTTTATATTTCAAGGTTCCATTTGAGGCCGCGAAAAAGATAATTAGAGGAGAGGACGGCCATGAAAGGAATTTAAATTATTTGAGGAGAGTGAAAGAGGCGTATGAAGCTATTGCCAAAAGTAAAAAAGAGTGGCAAATTATAGAGAGCGGCAAAGGACACGGCATGTTAAGCCGGGAGGAAATTTTTGAAAAAGTAAAGCAAGTTTTAAATATTTAATTTTTGATGAAGGTTAAGAAAATCGTTATCGGCGTGTGCGGAGCTAACGGCAGCGGCAAGGATACAGCGTGTGATTATTTAGTTGAAAAGTATGGGGCCAAGAAATTGGTCTTTTCTGATTTATTAAAACAAGCTTTGCTTATTTTTATTTCTGAGATCGGAAGGAAAGATTATGCCTGGCTTTCCACGATTCTTCGAAAAAGATTCGGGGATGGAATTTTATCCCACGGGATGAAGAAAAAAATTGAAAGAGCCAGAACGGATCTAATTGTGATTGCCGGGGTGCGGGATTTTGGAGAACTTGAAATGATAAAATCGTATGAAAAAGGTTTTTTTATTTTTGTGGACGCGGACATAGAAATCCGCTGGAAGAGGATCCATAAAAGAAATATAAAAGCTGACGACAGGGTTTCTTTTGAAGAGTTTAAGCGGGAAATGGAACAATTGGCTTCAGAGAGATATATAGATAAATTGAAAAGAAAAGCTGATTTTTTAATAAAAAATAATGGCTCCCTGGAAGCGCTTAGAAAACAGCTGGATTCGGTGATGAAAAAGATTAAATAATTTTTAACTGGATATTTTAGTGCGTAAAAAAGTATTTATCGGGTTGTCCGGGGAACCGGGGAGCGGCAAAGACACAGTGGCAAAAATCATAAAAGAAGAATTTGGGGCTAAGGTTTTAACTTCCTCATATCTTTTGAAAAGATCATTATCAATTTTTTTAGATGAGTTTTCCAGGAAGGATATGATTTGGTACGTGAAAGAACTGACTAAGCAATTTGGAGAAGACATAATCTCCAAAGCTATGATAAAAAGCATGAAGCGATTTAAGAGAGAAATGGTAGTTTTTAACGGGGTGCGTTTGCCGAGTGATTGTGAATACTTGAAAAAAGAAAAGGCCCGGTTAATATATATAACAGCGGATCCGCGATTAAGATGGAAAAGGATAAGAATTAGAAACGAAAAAACCGATGATAACGCCAGCTGGGAAAAATTTATGCAAATGCATTATGAAAAAACAGAAATAAGCGTGCCTAAAATTGGAGAGAAGGCGGATTACGTGATTGAAAATAATGGAACCAGGGAGGATTTAAAAAATAAAGTAGTAGAAGTAATCGAGAAAATAAAGAAACAGTCGCTTTAAGCCAAGCAGGTTTTTATTTAAAATACTGAAATGGATAAATATACGCCAAAAATCGGCATGGAAATTCACGTCCAGCCAAAAACAAAAAGCAAGATGTTTTGCAGTTGCGTTAATGAGTTTGAAACAGCCAGACCGAATAAAAATATTTGCGAGATTTGCACGGGTCAGCCCGGAACTTTGCCGGTTATTAACGAGAAAGCGGTGGAGCTTACAATAAAAGCGGGACTGGCGCTTGATTGTGAAATAACCAGAAAGGCGCACTGGGATCGGAAGCATTATTTTTATCCAGATTTGCCAAAAGGATATCAGATAACGCAAAAGGAAACGCCGCTTTGCGTCGGAGGAAAGTTGAAGTTTGAATACAAGGATTTTCAGGGAGAGCTAAAAGAAAAAGAGGTTTTAATAAATCGCCTGCACTTGGAAGAGGACGCGGGAAAAGATCTTCATCCTAAAGGGGCTGCTTATTCGCTGGTTGATTTTAATCGGGCTGGAGCGCCATTGATTGAGCTTGTGACTGAGCCGGTTATTGAAAATAAGGAGCAGGCGGTTGAATTTTGCAAGAGTCTTCAGAGAATTTTTCGCTATATTAGAGTTTCCGGCGCGGATATGGAAAAGGGGCAGATGCGCTGCGAGGTAAATATTAGTTTGGGCAGAAATGGAAAAGACGGGACTAAGGTGGAAATAAAGAATATAAATTCATTTAAGGGGGTGGCGCGAAGCATTGAATATGAAATAAAGCGCCAGTCAAAAATTTTAGACGAGGGAGAAAAAATAAAGCAGGAGACCCGGGGCTGGGACGCGGCTAAGCAGGCGACTGTAAGTCAGCGAAGCAAAGAAGAGGCAAATGATTACCGTTATTTTCCAGAGCCGGATTTGCCTCAGGTGAATATTAGCGATGAGACACTTGAAATAATAAGGGGTTCGATCGTGGAGTTGCCTGTTGATAAAGAGAAAAGATTCAGGGAGCAATTAAAATTGGCGCCGGAAATCGCTAAACTTTTAGCTTCGGATATAAAAGCGGCTGATTATTTTGATCAGGCAGTTTCAGAGATTGAAGAGTGGGAAAAGAGCGGAAAACAAAAAAAAGATAATAAGGAAAAGTTGGTAAAATTAGCTTCAAATTATTTAACCACCGAGCTTATTCCCAGAGTAGTAAAGAATGGTTTGGATTTTTCTAAAATAAAAATAACCCCGGAAAATTTTGCTGAATTGATGGTAATGATTGGAGGCGGAGAAATAAATTCTTCGGCCGCGCAGGTGGTTTTAGGGGAAATGTTTGAAACTGGCGGGGATCCGTCGCAAATTAGTGATAATAAAAATTTACGCCTGGAAAGAGACGAAGGTGTTTTGGAAAAAGCGGTGGAAAAAATAATAAAAGAGAATGAAAAGGCAGTAGCTGACTGGAAAAGCGGGAAACAGCAGGCTTTCCAGTTTTTAATAGGCAAGGTTATGGCCGAGACAAAAGGGAAAGCTGAACCTGGCGCGGTAATAGAAATAATAAAGGAAAAGACAGGAGAATAGAGCTATTTTATTTTTTGCCTTTTTTGGGTTTTTCCTGCTGTTTAGAATTTTTAGGCTCCTTTTTCGGGGCTTTTTTTGGTTCTTTTTCGCTTGGAGTTGATTGAGGAGCGGTTTGTTTTTCGTCTGGTTTATCCTGGGTTTGGGGTTTTTGGTTATCTTTGGCCGCTTGTTCCTGTTTAGCTTTTTTCTTTGATTTTTTAATTTTTACAATTCGTTTGGGCTGAGTGATTATTTTTTCACTAGCCAGCAGATTATGCGCGGTGTCGCTTAAACCAGCGCCCATGGAAATCCAATGGAGGACGCGCTTTTTTTTAAAGGTTTTATTTTTAGTATGCGGATCGAAAGATCCGAGGATTTCAATGAATTTTCCCTGGACGGCGCGATGTTTTTCAGCTACTACCAGCTGATAACAAGCTTTATTTTTTTTGCCGACTCTTTTTAGTCTGATAATTAACATATATAAGGCTTTTATGATAAAAACG
>JAHKAQ010000093.1 GCA_018825765.1 Patescibacteria group bacterium | reverse complement strand
GCGTTACCTGAATGCAGTTCGGGAAGTTGTGGAGTCCGCGTAGCGCCATCTGCGCGTTCGCCCATTCCTGCTCCGAGGCGACCATGTAGTCCTTGTCGCAGGTGAACGAGCGGAAGTCCGTAAGTGTCATCGGGCGCAAGAGCCAGCCAGTCTTCTCGCGGTACGTGCCGTCGTCCTGTCTGACGTAGCTCGTGTAATGAGCGCATCCCGCCGCCAGCCAGACGAGCGTCAAAGCGATTGAGACCGTGATTCAAGCGCCGCAAAAGGACACGCACCAGGGAGTCGCTTTGCCTGGTTTCATTTCGAGCATAGGAGAATCAAGAACGATTCTCGGGATTCTGGGTTTTCTTATGCTGTTAATTGTGGCTATTAAAAAAAAGAACTATGAAAAATATTATTTCTCTTTATTGATCGGCTGGACAGCGATTCTGCTGGGACTTTGTTTTTTCCCGGGGATTTTTATGGTTGATCTTCCCAGCCGGCGGGTAGTAAATTATTTAGCTGCTCCTTTTTCAATTCTTAGCGCTTATTTTATGGTAAAGATGTTTTTTGTTTTTAGAAAAAGAACAAACAGCCGCCTGTTTGTTCTGGGATTTCTGGCTTTTGTTTTGGCTTTGAGCCTGAATGGGTACAGCGGCTCCTTAAAATATTTTAGAAACAGCAATCAATTCAAGGAAACCGCGGAACTTTATCACGCGGCCCGATATCTGGCGCCGAGAACCGACGCGAACGACGTGATATTAAAAGACCATGCTAATTTAGAAGCAGATAATTGGCTTAAATTTTTCTTTGGCCGGGGTTATAATTATTTTTTAAGCCGCACTTTTGACTACAAATATGAGGATGATCCCAAGCGCGATCCCTGTCCATATTACATGGCCCTGGCGCCGGATTCGGTTTCAGGTCTTGAATGCTATCAAAAAACAAAAACCGGCTATGTGATTTTAAAAAAACAGGTTGATAATTTTTTCTTTGACTTAAGTGACAACTTCTCAAAGATTTATGAAAACGACGGAGTGGTAATATATAGGCGCGAACAAAGCGCGAATAATAATTAAAAAAACCATGAAACTGACGAGTAATTTAAAAATAGTGGCTGCTTTCACGATTTTTATGTTTATTGCCGGCTGGTTTTTGTTTTATGTTGAAACAAAAAATCAAGATCCGGCGCATAACAAACAGTGGAGCGCGATTTATTTATTAAACCCGACACAAGCTGATTTGTCTTTCGCCATAGAAAATTATCAGGGAATGGAAACTGAATATGAATGGCGGGCAGAGAATGAAAGCGGAAACGTGTTAAAAAGCGGACAGGAGAAAATCGGCCTGGGAGAGAAAAAAGAGATCGACTTAAAAAATATAACAAAAGGAGAAATAACCGTGAGCTGGGCCGGCGGGGAAAAAGTTTTGAAAAAACAATAACTAAAGAAAATGGAAAATAAAGTTAAAAAAAATATTGTGATGATAACGCGGCCGATTTGTCCTCCCTGGAACGAGGCCAGTAAAAATTTTTCCTGGGAATTGGCCAACAGGATTAAAGGATATATTTTTCATTTACTGACTTACGGGAAATTCAAGCCCAAAGCCCGGAATATTAAAAGCCACAGGATTTACGCGCGGCCGGATCTTCGCTTGCGCTTTTTTGAAAAAATAAGGTTGTTTAATTTTCTTTTTAGGCTTGGGAATGAAGCGGATCTGGCGCATTTTTTGTTCACGCCCAGTAAATGGACTTCTTTTTTGGTAAAACAGATCGTTCTTCCGAGATTTAAGCTAAGGCATGGGCGGCGGCTAAAAACTATTCAAAGCCTGGCCACGCTTGATTTTTCAAACACGAATAAAAAAAACGCGGTCGAAATCTTATTCGCGGACAGAATTATTACTTATTCCTGCTACACGAAAAATTTTTTGAAAAAGCTGGGTTTTAAGAATGTGAGCCGGATTTATCCTGGAGTTGATCTTTGTAAGTATAAGCCGCGGCCTAAAAGCAAGAGCCTGCTTAAAAAACTGGGTATAGAGGAAAAAGACCGGGTCCTCCTCTATACCGGAGAATACACGCGCCTGGGAAGCATGGAGATCATCATGGAATCACTGCCGCTTATTTTAAAACGCGAGGAAAACTTAAAATTGATTTTGGCCTGCCGGATAAAATCAGACCAGGATATTGAAAGAAAAAAGCAAATAAAAGACGAGCTTTTAGAAAAAGGCCTGGAATCCAAGGTGATATTTATTGAGACTTTTTATCCAATGAAAAGGCTTTACAACTTAGCTGATATTTTTATTTTTCCCCTAAAGCAGATGGGGGGAAAGTTTGACATCGCTTTAACAGTGGTGGAAGCCATGGCGTCAGGACTGCCTGTGGTTATTTCAGACATTAAACCCTTAAGCGAGGTAATAAGATTAAAGGATTCGGCTTTGAGATTAAAAGAGAATAACGGTCAAGAGCTGGCGTATAATGTCGGGGAAATATTGCAAAACCAGAAAATGGCCGCTAGACTTAAAAATAGGGCGAGAGAAAACGCGGTTGAATTTTTTGACATAAATACAAGCGCTGAACAGTACGGGAAAATTTACGCCCAGGAATTAAAAGATCAATAAAGCCAATGGTGCCAGTTAAATATCATGTTCAAAAAGAATTGATGCCGGATAAGCCAACCAGGCTTCAGCTTGAGAACGCGGCGCGGGAATCAGATGTTTTTTCGCATATCGCGGTTATGCCTGACGTCCATTCTAAATTCGGCCGCAAATGCCCTACAGGCACGGTAATGGCCACTAAATCCATGATTTTCCCGCAAGTGATGGATACGGCGCCTAATTGCGGCATGCGGCTTTTGGCCACGCCCTGGGGAGAAGATGATCTAAGGGATGAACTTATCGACGAGATGTTTCTGGAGCTTATAAAAGCCGTGCCTACCCATACTTATTTTGGAAATTATATTGATTTTAAAACGACGATTGATATTTGCCGGCGGGGATCGGCTGCTGTTTTGGAATATCTGGGGAAAAGCAAAGAAGAATTACAAATGATTTACAAGGGCGGTAATTTTTTTGACGAACCGCCCGGAAAAAAAGAAATCTTTGATTCAGTGCCAAAAATTTTTATTCGCGCGGCCCAGTTTCGCCTGGGGATTTTAGGAGAAGCGGGTAATCATTTTTTGGATTTAATGAAAATCGAAAAAGTCTTAGACGAGGAAAAAGCCCGGATACTTGGATTAAAAAAGGGGCAGTATGTTTTTTTAATGCACACGGGCAGTGGCATTTTGGGGCAATACATCAGTTACTTTTTTACGCCCAAAAGGGAAGAGCATTTGAGTATGAAAATAATTACCAAACTGGGACGGCTGACTTTTGATTCGGATTTATTGTCCGGGGCGGGAATAAAAAAACTGCGAAATCAGGTTAAAAAATACCGGGAGAAGACTGAATTTTTTAAGATTGATCCGCAATCAAAAACCGGCCGGGCTTATTGGACGGCTCACCGGGCCGGAGCGAATTATGGTTTCGCCAACCGCACCATGATTACCCAGAACGTAAAAGGGGCTTTAAAAAAATATTTAATAAAAAAGTAAGGTTAAAGACTGTCTGCGACCTGCCGCATATTTTTGTGGAAAGGGAAAAACATTACGGCCGGGAAGTATGGGTGCACCGTAACGGAGCTTCGCGGGGCTTCGGTCCCAGAAGAATGAAAAAGCATCTTATTTTTTCAAAAACCGGCGAGCCTGGAGTTTTCGCCGGATCCATGAGCACGCCAAGTTATCTGGTTTGCGGCCGGGACGAGAATGAATCGACTTTTTTCTCCCTGAATCACGGGGCGGGGAAATCAAAAAAAGCGGCCGATGAAGCGCCCAAAACCAAGACGGCCTTAAAAAGACAAATGAAGGAAAGCAGGGTGAAATTATATAACGCCAAGTCAAAGGGCGTGGTTTATCAGGCCAGCGGGTATTATAAAGATATTGAGAAGGTAGTGGAAGCCGCCAAGGAGTATAAAATGGCCGTGCCAGTGGTAAAGATGAGGCCGGTGGCGGTGCTAATGGCGTAGGGTTTTATATAATTTGAGTAATCTTTTCCCAGAGCACCTGGAATTTATCCTGGAATTTAAAAACATCGCGCACGGTCACAAAAAGCATTAAGGCGATAAGAATGTAAAAACCGGTAAGGTGTACTCTTTTTTCAAACTCCCTGGAAATGGGATTTTTTTTGATTTTTTCAATAATTAAAAACAGGATGCGGCCGCCGTCCAGGGCCGGAAAAGGCAGGATATTTATAATAGCCAGATTGATAGAGAGAATGGCGGCGAACTGAATAAGGTAAGCCAGGCCCATTTCCGCCGCCTGATTGGTAAGCATGATAATGCCTATCGGACCGGCCACATCAGCCTGGGTCCGGCCCTGGACGACTAAATCTTTGACTATTTGACCCAGGGCGCTAAGAATAGCGCGGGTCATATCAAACATGGCGGCAAATCCCATTTTAACGGAAATTGCCAGAGGATAGGAAACGATGGCGGTTTTAGTAAGGACAATGCCCAGGGATCCCTGGTCTTTGGGATAATCTTTTCTGGGTTTGCCTTTAAAGCGATAGACATCATCCCCTCTTTTTATTTCTAAGATTATTTCCTGTTCCTGATAGGCTTTTATTATTTGAGTAACCTGTTCTGTTCCTTCAACTAAAACGCGCGAATTATCAGGTAAAACAATGGCGGTAATCTGATCGCCGGGTTTTAAATCCATGGCTTTGGCCGGGGAATTGGGAGCGATGTCGACGATTTGGATTTTAGCCTGCTTGAGATTATCCTGGTTATCCCCCACGGCTTGAGGAAGTCCGAGAAAGAATCCCAGAGAAAGAATAAACGCGGCGGCTAAAAAATTCATGGCCACGCCGGAAAAAAGAATGATGATTCTTTGCCAAATTGCTTTTTTGGTAAAACTGTCAGAGCCAGCGGCCGCGGGCTTATCATCTCCGTCCTCGCCTTTTATTTTTACAAAACCGCCCAGAGGGATCCAGTTTAAGGAATAAATGGTATGGCGCCTTTTTAATTCTTTGTTTCCCCTGACCAATTCCCAGCGCTTGTTTTTATGATTAAACACCAGGCCAAAGATTCTGGGCGGGAATCCAAAGCCGAATTCTTCAGCTTTAACTTTAAAAAAACGGGCGGCTAAAAAATGACCGGCTTCATGGACGAAAATAAAAAAGCCCAGGATAACGACAAAGAAAAAAATTGTAGTCATTATTTAAAAAGATAAAAGATTAAAGGGTTTTTATTTCCTGCTCTTTATTTTCTTTAATTTGATCAATCTGCTTGGTAAATTCATCCACGAGCTTTTGGATGTCTTCCTTGGTTTTGAAAAATTCATCTTCTGAAATGGAATTATTTTTTTTTCCTTGGTTTAGCTGATCTAATACTTTTTCCCGTTTTTGGCGAATATTTACCCGGCATTCTTCAGCGACACTCCCCACGATTTTTACCAGTTCATCTCTTCGCTCTTCGGTCATGGGCGGAAGTTTTAAATAAATCGCCGCGCCGTCATTATTCGGAGCAAGATTCAGGTCTGATTCATTGACAGCCTTTTCAATGTTAACAAGATCATCTTTGTTCCAGGGAGAAATCATAATGGTTTTCGCGTCAGGCGTGCTTATTTGAGCCGCCTGCTTTAAGGGAGCGCGGGCGCCGTAATATTCAATTTCCAGATTCTCCACAAGCTGAGTTGAGGCCCGGCCCACGCGCACGCCTTTCAATTCTTCTTTGAATTGCTGGATTGATTTTTCAAATTCCTGCTTAAGATTTAAGATGTCCATGTCTAAAGATTAAAGATTAGCCGGTTTTTTAAATTTTTTCGATTGATTTAATGGAATAGTTTTTTCTTTGGCCGTTATAGTAATTCTTGACCGCGATATCGGCCATTAAGCCGGAAATAAGCAGCTGAAGGCCGGCCAGGATTAAAAATACAGCAATCATGGGCCAGATTTTGTCAGACAGGGCAATGCCGTAAAACAATCTCAAAACCAATAAGGCGATCATGAGCATGAATCCCAGAGAAGAAAGAAAAATTCCCATTGAGCCAAACAAGTGCAAAGGGCGGTTGGCGTATTTTTTCCAAAACCACACGCTAATCATGTCCAAAAACCCCTTGACGGTTCTGGTCCAGTTATATTTTGTCTGGCCGTTTTTTCTGGGGTGATGAACTACTTCAACTTCGCTTACTTCAAATCCCTGGATTTTTAAAATAGCTGGAATAAAACGATGCATTTCGCCAAATAGATCCACGTCGGAAAAACATTTGCGCCGATAAGCTTTGAGCGTGCAGCCGCTGTCGTGAATACCGTCATTTATCAAGAATTTTCGCAAAAAATCAGCGCCGCGGGAAATTATTTTTTTGGAAAACGGATCACGGCGTTTTTTACGCCAGCCGGAAACCACGTCATAGCCTTGTTCTAACTTAGCGATAAGCCGGGGGAAATCAGCTGGATCGTTTTGGAGGTCGCCGTCAAGCGTCAAG
>JAHKAQ010000092.1 GCA_018825765.1 Patescibacteria group bacterium | reverse complement strand
GCTTAGACATCAAAGGGCCGAATCTGGTAAAAGGGATCCATCTTGAAGGCCTGCGGGTTTTGGGAAAGCCTGAAGATTTCGCGAAATATTATTATGAAACCGGGGCTGATGAACTGATTTATATGGATGTGGTAGCCAGCTTATACCAGAGAAACAGCCTGCATGAAATTATTAGAAAAACCGCCCGGGAAATATTTATTCCTTTGTCCGTGGGAGGAGGCTTGAGAACCATCGAAGATATCCGCCAGGCGTTGCGCGCTGGAGCGGACAAGGTTGTTTTAAATACGGCCGCGGTTAAAAATCCAAAAATAATCAAACAGGCTTCCCGGATTTTTGGCTCTTCCACCATCACGGTCTCGATTGAAGCTATAAGGCAGGCGGATGGCCGGTATTTAGCTTACACAGATAACGGGCGGGAACATACCGGGCTTGAGGTATTGGCATGGGCCAGGAAGGCGGCGGAATTAGGCGCGGGAGAAATTGTTATAACTTCCATTGATCGGGAAGGCACCGGGGAAGGATATGACCTGGAGCTTACCAGAATGGTAGCGGAAGCGCTTAGGATTCCAGTAGTTGCTTCGGGAGGAGCGGGAAAGCCCGAAGATATAAAAAATGTGATAGAAAAAGGGAAGGCGGACGGGGTTTCGCTTGCCTCAATGCTTCATTATGAATACATTTCCCGCGGCAAAAAATTAAAAGATTTTAAAAAAGAAGGCAACATAGAATTTTTAAAAAACAATAAAACTTTTTCAAAAATAAAACCGGCCGGATTAAAAAAAATAAAATATTATTTACATAAAAATAATATTCCCTGTCGTTATCCGGTTTAACTATAAAGTCTTTTTATGTCTCGAGTGGTTATTATTGATTATAAGCTAAGCAATCTTTTCAGCGTTTTACATGCCTGCGAAGCGGCTGGATTGAAGCCGGTTATCAGCTCGAAAAAAGACCAGATAGAAAAAGCCCGGGCCTTAATTTTGCCTGGAGTCGGCGCTTTCGGAGACGCGATGAAAAATCTTGGAAAATTGAATTTGATTGGAGCCATAAAAAGATCAATTGAAAGAGGCAAGCCTTTTTTGGGAATCTGCCTGGGCTTTCAATTGCTTTTTTCAAAGAGCGAGGAATTCGGCCCTCATAAGGGGCTTAATTTAATTTCCGGCCGGGTATTGAAATTCAAAGGAAGCGGAAGAAGGAAAATAAAAGTTCCTCAGATAGGCTGGAATAAAATTCTTTATCCTCAAGGAAAAAAGAAAGAAATCCTGAAGAATGCTCCCTTAAAGAATATAAAAAACAGGACATACATGTATTTTGTCCATTCTTTTTACGCGCGTCCTGATTTGCGAAAAGAAAAAAATCTTGTAATAATAAAAACAAATTACGAAAGGATCGAATACTGTTCGGCTATTATAAAAAACAACATCTTTGCCACTCAATTCCACCCGGAAAAGAGCGGGGAGCAGGGAATAAGGATTTATAAGAATTGGGCAAAAAGTTTTGGGCCGGGTTAGCTTTTACTGGCGGATATTAATGGTCTGTTATGTGGATTATTTTTTCTCTTGGCGGAGCGTTTTTGGAGGTAATTTATTACGCTCTTGTTAAAAAATTTCTTAAAAATACTAACCCCCGGGTTTTGGCCGCAGGGGTTTATTTGGTTGCTTTTGCTATCTTATTTGTGCTCTCGCTTGTTAACGGAATTCCGGCCATTGGGAAAATTTTTTATCCGGTTGTTTTAGTCGACGGGATCTTATTCGCCCTGGCTACCTGGCTTTATTACAAAGTTTTAAAAATTACCGATTTAAGCTTAGCTTTACCCATATTATCTTTCACGCCGGTATTTTTGATTTTTATTTCTTTTGTCTTTTTGGGAGAAATACCTTGTTTTTGGGGCGCGGTTGGCATATTTTTAATTGTAATCGGCTCTTATATTTTAAATATAAAAGGATCAAACATTTCTTTGATGGATCCATTAAAGAAAATGTTTATAAACAAGGGCATGTTTTATATGCTGATAGTGGCTTTTTTGTTCGGGATTTCTTCCAGTCTTGGGAAAATCGCGATCCAGGCCAGCGATCCGTTTTTAGCGGGATCGATCACCTATCTTGTCAGCGCTATAATTTTTATTGCTGCCTCAAAAGAAAAAGGCTGTTATTTGTTAGACGTTTACAGGGATAATTTTTTAAAATTTTTGCTTGTTGCTTCTGTTTTGTCTTCGGCCGCTATTTTAATAAATTTCGCTCTGCTGTGGCAGATTGTTCCTTATGTTATTTCTCTTAAAAGAACCAGTATTCTTTTAAGTGTTTTCGGCGGCGCTCTTATTTTTAAAGAAGGAAAAATTTTAAATAAAACTTTGGCGGCTCTTGCCATGACAGCCGGGGCTGTTTTAATCGCACTTGGTTAATTTTACGGCAGACAAGCTTTTCCCCTGGGTTTGATTATTTTAGAATAAAATAGTATATTTTATTTTTTAATCAATAAAATCTATGACAAAGAAATCAGTTCCGCGTAGACTTAAAGTAAGATACGGTTTGCCGGCTAAGGTTTTATTTTGTAAAAAATGCGTCATATCCAATCAGCGGCCAGTTTCCGAGGTAGAATACAGGCACAAAATTTCTACAAAAAAGAAAGTGATTAACTTTGACAAACAGGGGGTTTGCGATGCCTGCCGCTACGCGGAAAAAAAAGAACAAATAGATTGGGAGAAAAGAGAAAAAAAATTATTAACAATTTTAGACAAATACAGGAGAAAGGACGGTAATTATGATTGCATCGTGCCGGGAAGCGGAGGAAAAGACAGCGGCTTGCAGGCCCATGTCTTAAAATACAAATACGGAATGCATCCGCTGACTGTCACCTGGCCGCCGATTTTATACACTGACTACGGGTATGATAATTTCAGGAACTGGATCGAGACAGGCGGATTTGACAATATAACCTTCAAGCCCAGCGGCAAGGTAATGAAACTGCTGACAAGGCTGGCGATTGAAAATTTATTCCATCCTTTTCAGACTTTTATGCTGGGGCAGAAATATTTGGCGGTAAAAATTGCCGCTCAATACAACATTCCCTTGATTATGTATGGCGAAAATGAGGCAGAGTATGGCAATCCGATAATAGATAACGCGAAATCATTGCGGGATAAGTCTTACTTCGCCGCTAAAAAATTGAACCGGATTTATTTGGGCGGCGTGTCGATCGGGAGATTAAAAAAACAATATGGTTTGAGCCAGAACGACCTTGCTCCTTTTTTTCCGGCTGATTACCGGGTGTTGGATAAAACAAAAATTGAAGTTCACTATCTGGGATACTATGTAAAATGGACTCCGCAGGAATCTTATTACTACGCGGTGGAGAATACGGGCTTTAAGGCCCGCCCCTTTCGCACTCAAGGGACTTACAGCAAATACAACAGCATTGATGACAAGATAGACGATTTGCATTATTATACTACTTTTATAAAATTCGGAATTGGCCGGGCTACTTATGACGCGGCCCAGGAAATTAGAAATAAGCATATTACCAGGGAAGAGGGGCTGGCTTTAGTGAAACGTTTTGACGGTGAATTTCCCGATAGATATTTTAATGAGATAATGGATTACCTGGAGATGAAGCCGGAAAAATTTCACAAGTTATGCGATAAGTTCCGTTCGCCTCATTTATGGAAGAAAGTGAAAAAAGAATGGAAATTAAGGCACACGGCGAATCAGGACGGAACCGACGATTAATAAAAAACTTATAAAGAGGCAAAATGAAAAAAATTATT
>JAHKAQ010000091.1 GCA_018825765.1 Patescibacteria group bacterium | reverse complement strand
GCAGGCGCCAGGGTTCCTGATAAAGACGAAACAACCATTCCAGCCCTGTTTTTTGCATAAAAGCCGGAGCTCTTTTTTTGGTTTTGGCCAAAAAATCAAGCGCGCCGCCGATGCCCACGGCTATTTTAACGCTTGGCATTTTGTCCATGTTTTTAAAAATCCAATATTCCTGGCGCGGACTGCCCAGGGCTACTAAAAGTATGTCAGGTTTGGCCTTGTTAACGGATTTTCGAAAACTTTTTTCGGTTTGTCCTTTTTTCAGGAAACCGGTTCTTGAGCCGACTATCAGGGCTTTGGGGTATTTTTTCTCAAGCGCCAGCTTGGCCGCGGTGGTGGCTCCTTTCTGGCCGCCTAAAAGATAAACCGTGTGATTACCGCTTTGAGTCAGTTTGACCAAGGTATTGGCCACGTCAGTGCCGGTAATTCTTCGGGGAATTCTTGTTTTTAAGAATCTAGGATAAAAAACTATGGCAAGCAGACTGTAGAAAGCCTGCCAAAGCGCCAGGAATTTGCGAAAATAGAGCTTTTTGGCGCGGCTTCTAACCCAGGAATCGTCTATTCTGAGATTTAAATAACGGGACGCCCAAAGAATGCCAATACCGTCAGCGACATTAAGATCACAGAAACTTAAAATTTCCCTAAAATTCTTATTTATTTGCGCCTCAATTATGAATTCCGGATTAACCGTGGCTAAAAAATGCTGTTGTCTGTCTTTTAAAAACTGTCTAAAAATATGTCTTAATTGTTTGGGACTGATAGGATCAATGCCTACGCCCAGAATCCTTACTCTTTTATCAGAATCAGGAAAACAAGCTGAAGTTTTAAGTTGTTTTTTCATGGTGTTTTTATTTTAGCCTAATTATGGTTTTTTTTCCAAGTATTATGAAATTGCTTTTGTGTTTTGTTACTGCTTTAATAACTTTAGATGACTGCTAAGCAAACCTCAAAATAAATGAAAAAAAAAGCTCTTTATCTCTATAAAATAACTCCCCTGCTTCGCCTGCCGGCTTCGATAAATCAGGTTTTTACTTATAGCTCTAAAATAAAGTTTGAAAACGGGGATTTGGTTTTGGTGGATTTTAGAAACAGAAAAACAGCCGGGATTGTGATGGGCAGAGAGAAGGCTTCAAAAGAATCAGAAAGAGAAAAAACAGGACAGAGAAAAATAAAAGGAATAATAAAGATTATTGAGAAAAAAAGCTTAAGCCGCTGGCAGTTAAAACTTCTAAAAAGGACGGCTCGTCATTATTGGGCTTCGCTGGCTTTATTTTTAAAAATTGGAATTCCCCAAAAAACACGGGCCAGTTCGGTTTTCGAAAAGACCGTGGCCGGGTCTGGAAGTTTTAGAATAGACAAACGGGAAATCCAACAGGCAAAAACAATAATTGATAAAATAAAAACCAAGCCGGAATGGTTGTTTATTTCAAGCGATCGAATAAATGTTTATCTATATCTAATAAGTTGGGCTATAAAACAGGAAAAACAGGCGCTTTTTTTAGTGCCTGATTTATTTTTACTCCACGCTTATAATCGTCTTTTTTTAGAGGTTTTTGGAAGCGGGAAACTGGCTGTCTTTGATAAAAATCAGGCCAAGGGGCAATATTATAAGGCATGGGAGGATATGCGAAGCGGGAAAAAGAAAATAATTATCGGGACCAGATCGGCTGTTTTTGGGTCTTTTCGTGATTTAGGATTGGTAATAATAGATGAAGCGCATGACAAATCCTTCAAGCAATGGGACATGAATCCGCGGTATGACGCGCGCTGGATAGCCCAAAGAATGCCTGATTATTTTGACTGCCCCGTAATATGGGGAACTAACAGCCCTGATGTGAAGGATTATTATTTTTTCAACAAAAAGCAGGCGGTGATTCGGGATAATTCGCCTGAACAGAAAATATTAAAGGAAAAGGCCTGGATTTTAGACGCTCATATTGTGGACGCCGGGGAGAAAAATAATTACGCGGGATCCCGCGTAATAACTGAAGAAGTTTTAAAGGTAACAGGGGAAAATTTAGCCAAAGCACGCACAATCTTTTTAGGAACGGCTCAAAAAGGTATTTCTTCAGCTTATTATTGCCGGGATTGCGGCTATATTCCTAAATGTCCGCGCTGTTTAGTGAATTACTATTCAACCAGCCAGGGTAAGCTTAATTGCCCGGTCTGCAACAGACAAAGGGAGTTTCCGGTTCAATGTCCGAAATGCAGGAATCCAATTATACGCATGGTGGGCATTGGCACGGAAAGGCTGAATAATGAATTAAAAAAACTTTTCCCGGGCATGCCTATTGTAGTGATAAACGATGAAAAAAAAGGAAATTTCCGAACAAAGACCGAACAGATAGCCCTGACAATTAAAGGAGGAATTGTGATCGGGAGCGTGGCCTGTTTGCGGCTGGCCAGGTTTAATCCGAATACAGGCGCGGTGATTTTTATCAACGCGGATAAAACTTTGTTTATTCCTGATTTTACCGCTTCGGAGCGTAGATTTCAGGATTTTTCCCAAGTTATGTCGAGGCAATACCAGGTTTTAGCGCAGACTAAATATCCAAAAAATAAGGCTATGAGATGGGCGCTGGGCGGTGATTTTTTGAAACTGAATAAATGGGAATTAAAATACCGAAAAATAGAAAATCTGCCGCCTTTCTCCAGACTGATAAAATTTATAGCGCGCGATAAAGACGAACAGACGGCTAAGAATAAGCTAAAAAAAATATTTAACATATTAAAGCGTAAGAGCGGAGGTTTTTGGGAAAAGTCCGTGGCCTATAACGGAGGGATTTATCCGGGATATCCTTTGAAGAAGCGGGATAAATTCGTGTATCTTCTTGTCGTGGGGTTGAAACTGGACGCGAAGCTTGAGGCAGAGAAGAGAAAGGAGATAATAGAAACCGCGGTTTCAGAGGGGGTGGTGATAGATGTGGAGAGCGAAGGACTTATATAATTTAACATAATTTAATTGACCAACGGCTAAATTATTATATAATCGTAGAATAAGAATAAAAAAACACCAAAGATGAACGTGTCTTTGGTTTTAGAATTGGGTGTATAGCTCAGCTAGGTAGAGCAGTGGCCTTTTAAGCCATTGGTCGGGGGTTCGATTCCCTCTGCACCCACCAGTACTTTAACCGCAACTTGTTGGGGGTAAGGTTTTAGTTAACGCGGAGGAGAATCGAACAGGAAAGGGGTCGGGAAAACGTAGTTTTCCCGTGAAGGAAGATAGACCGGCATAGCCGGTCGTTGGAAACCGTGGGTTTCCAAAGCGCAGCGAGCCAAAAGCGAGCGAGCAGTAAGATTTCCCTCTGCACCCACCAGTACTTTAACCGCAACTTGTTGGGGGTAAGGTTTTAGTTAACGCGGAGGAGAATCGAATAAAAGGGCGCTTAGCTCAGTTGGTTTAGAGCGACTGGTTTACACCCAGTAGGCCGGGGGTTCGACTCCCTCAGCGCCCACCAAACAGGATTAAACTTTTCAAACACTCAAAATTAACAAAATATCATGAACAGTGCTTTTGACAATGCTCTAAAGCAATTAAAAAGAGCGGCCGGAATCATGAAGCTTGAGCCGGATGTTTCAAGGCTTTTGGAAGTGCCGGATAAAATAATTCAAGTTAAGGTTCCGGTTCAGATGGATGATGGCAGTTTAAAAATTTTTCAGGGCTACCGGGTGGAGCATAATAACTGGGCCGGACCATATAAAGGGGGTTTGCGTTATTTCCCCGCGGTTGATTTGCGTGAGGTAAAGGCTTTAGCTTTTTGGATGACTATAAAATGTTCGGTTGTTGGAATACCCATGGGCGGAGGCAAAGGAGGAATAACGGTTGACCCGAAAAAATTGAGTAAAAAAGAACTGGAGCGGCTGACCCGCTCTTTCACCAGGGCGCTTGGGAATAACATCGGCGCTTATACGGACGTGCCGGCGCCGGACGTGTACACAGACGCGCGGGTTATGAGCTGGATAGTGGATGAATATTCGAAAATAAAGGGCGCCAGGGTAGGAAAAAATGAGAAACTGGCTGTGGTAACGGGAAAGCCTTTAAATAAAGGCGGCAGTCAGGGGCGCGACCGGGCGACGGCCATGGGCGGTTTTTTTGTGCTGGAGAAGGTATTGAAAAGACTTAAGAAAAATCCCAAGCAAACAACCGTAGCTATTCAGGGATTTGGCAACGCGGGCGCGGTTATGGCTGATTTGTGTTTTAAGAATGGCTTGAAAGTGAAGGCTGTTTCAGACTCAAGGGGCGGTATTTTTTCAGGCGATGGTTTAGATATAACGAAACTGGAAAAACATAAAATAAAAACAGGACAGGTAAGGAATTTTTCTGGCGCGAAAAACATAACTAACAAAGAGCTTTTAGAGCTTAAGGTTGATATTTTAATCCCGGCCGCGCTGGAAAGTCAGCTGACTTCAAAAAACGCGAAAAAGATAAAGGCGGATTGCGTGCTGGAGCTGGCCAACGGGCCCACTACGCCGGAAGCGGACCGGATTTTTTTTAGAAAAAAGATTTTAGTGGTGCCGGATGTTTTGGCCAACGCCGGCGGCGTGGCGGTAAGTTATTTTGAATGGGAACAGAATTTGAGCGCAAAATATTTAAAGGAGAAGCAGGTGTTTGATAAATTAAAAAAGCTTATGGAGGAGGCTTTTACAAAAGTATGGAATATGGGGCGGCGAAGAGAAACCGATCTTAGAACCGCGGCTTTTATGGTTTCGCTTGAAAAATTAAGGCAGGCATGGAGAAAAACACTGGGCAAAAAATAACAAAGGACAAGGGCTTTGATTGTGATTTTTGCGGGAAACGGGTAAGCCAAGGCCTGGAGGCCGGGGTGAAAAACCGAAATCATTGTCCGGATTGTCTTTTCTCTAAGCACGTGGACGCTGTTCTTCCGGGTGATAGAAAGGCGGTTTGTCAAGGCAAAATGCCGGCCTCGGGGCTTTGTTTTAAAAAAAGCGCTCCGGATAAATACGGCAAGTCGCGCCAAGGCGAATTGATGCTGGTGCATGTTTGCCAAAAATGCGGCAAAATTTCGCTGAATCGATTGGCCGGAGATGACAGGACGGATAAAATAATGGAGCTGGTAAATTTTAGAAATAATGGAGATTCAGAGCTCGTTAGAAAAATAAAGAAAGGAGGAGTGGAGGTTTTGGGGAAAGAGGATGAGGAGAGGGTAAAAAGGCAGCTTTTTGGAGAAAAAAGGAGGAAGAAATGAGAGACATAGGGGAAATAAAATTTGATCCGGGGCAGGCGAACCCGGTTATTGAAAAGAGCAGGATGAGAGAGGAAGAGGAGAGGCTTTTCCTTGGCCTCTGCAGGGAATTTGAGAGAAGAATAACCCAGGGGGAACTGATAAGGAGGATAAGAGAGGAGGAGAAGGCTCTGGAGCTGTTAGGGGCTTATCTCCGGTTCATCTGCCCGATGCCGGAGAGAAACACTTATTTTCAGCGCTTCAGCCTTATGTCAAGAGCTGAGGCGATAAAAATTATGGAGGAGGTATACAAGGTCTTTAATATACCTCTTCCTTGACAAATGCAAGGGGTCTGTTGCCGAATAATATTTCTGCTGCAATAGACTCCTTTTGCAATACACTCCTTATAAAAAATTGAAAAACCTGGATTTTCTGATATGATGAGATAAACAATATTGAATTGTTATTTTTGTTTATTTCGGGCCCGTAGCTCAGTGGTAGAGCGCTCGGCTCATAACCGATTGGTCGCAGGTTCGATCCCTGCCGGGCCCACAAAAATCACCTAAAGACCAAAATCAAAATGGCCTTAAAAACAAAATTAGACCAGGCGAGTATAGAGCGAAAAATAATTATTATTGGAACGGCTCTTATTTTTTCTGTGATAGCAGTCAGAGCCTGTTATTTAATTACTCGCGGGCCGATCCAAAAGAGAGACACGGCTCAATCTGAACCGGATTATAAAGCTTATTTGCAAGAAGCGCTGGAAAAATACGAGGAGGCCCAAAGCGCTTTTATTTACAAAGACACGGAAAAAACACGTAAATTATTAAGAGAATCCAGGAAACAGGCGCAGAGAATAACGCCCCAAAATGAACTCTACGCCGAGGCGCAGAGACTAATAAAAGACATTGAGGAAAAAGACAAGCAGGCAAGAGAGCTTGAAAAAGAGAAAGAAAAAGACTAAATATTTTTATTTTACTCTATTTTAATTCTACAGCGGCGCCGGCTTCTTCCAGTTTCTTTTTGAGTTCCTCGGCTTCTTCTTTGGCCACGTTTTCTTTGATTACTTTGGGAGCGCCGTCCACTAAGTCTTTGGCGCCTTTCAGGCCCAGGCCGGTAATTTCGTTTACTAATTTAATTATGGCGATTTTTGAGTCGCCGGGGCTGGTAAGCTCGAGATTAAAGCTGGTTTTTTCAGCCGCTTGATCGTTCGCGCCGTCCCCTGATCCGGCCGGAGCGGCAACTTGAGCCACGGGAGCGGCGGCGGAGACGCCAAATTTATCTTCCAGAACCTTAACCAGTTCTGATAATTCCAGCACGCTCATTTTTTCAATTTCTTCCACCAGTTGCTTGAATTTCCCGGGAATGGCTACTTTATCTTTTTTTTCGGTCTTTTCAGTTTGTTCGGTTTTTTCGACTTTTCCAGTCTTTTTGGCCGAGGCCTTGGAATCCTTTTTTTCTTCTTTCATGAATATAAAATAATAATTAACTATATGAATTAAGCTTTTTTCTCCTGAATAGCTTTTAGAACTAAAACCAGCTGGCGGCTGGTGTTTGTAAGAACACTGACAAAATTGCTGATGGGCGCCTTGATTGAGCCGATAGCTTTAGCGATAAGCTGGTCTTTTTCCGGAAGCTTGGCTAAGGCGATGATCTCTTCTTCACCAAGATACTTGTTTTCCAGGATGCCGCCGATCATTTTTAAGTTTTCATTGGCTTTCGCGGCATTATCTATAATTTTAGCCGGAGCTATTTCGTCGTCTTTGGATATAGCCAGGGAAACCGGCCCCTGATAGTCTCGGATATTGGCTTTAATCCTGATTTTGTCAAGCGCGAGCTGGATTAGGGTCTTTTTGAAAACTCCGTATTGAACCTTGTTTTTTTTCAACGCTCTTCGCAAGTCCTTAATTTCATTGGCCGACATTCCGGTATAATCAGAAAAAACAACAGATTTGGCCTGTTCCAAGCTGTCAGTTAAGTTTTGGACGATTTTTTCCTTGTCTTTTCTTCGTAGCATAATAGGGTTTAAAATTAAAAAAAGCTGAAAACAAAGACAGCTTGGGGAATTGATTTTTCCTGGGCAAGACTTATGAGCGCTTGCTGTCTTTGGAATATTTGATTGTGTTAAGCATTATAGCTAAAGCCAGGGATTTGGCAAGGCTTTTTATTTATCAGCACCCTTTCTCATCCAATCTTCAAGAATAATTCTGGCCGCTTCCTGATGTTCTTTTTCCTTGTCGCTGTAGCGGCCGGCCAGCTTGGAGCTCATGCGCTCGTCCGCGGTTTCTATCTTTATTTGAGGAACGGCTTTCGCGAGCTGGTTTTTGAATTGAGTTATCTTGTGCTTCTGGCTTTCAGGCTGGTTAAATTTTTCCGATTCAGGCAGGCCAAGCACTATGAGTTTTATAGAGTGCTGGGCTGTGATTTGTTTGATTTGTTTGATAATTTCCTGTTTATTTCCGCTTATGGTTTTAAAGCCAAGCGGCAAGGAGCTGTCCTGGGAGATGGCCAGGCCGGTTTTTTTTGAGCCGTAATCAATGCCCAGGATATTTTTTGACATAATAATAAATCAGGTTATAATTTCCGCTGTTTTTTTCCCCACAATAATCGTATGCTCGAAATGACAGCTTATTTTTTTATCGTAAGTGGAATAAGTCCAACCGTCGTTTAAAAGCGTGATATTAAAAGATCCCCGGGCGATCATGGGCTCAATGGCCAGACACATGCCGTCTTCCAGTTTAAGACCCCTGGCTTTGATTCCAAAATTAGGAACACTGGGATCTTCGTGAACGGCGCGGCCCACGCCATGGCCCACCAGCCTTCTTATCACGGAAAAATTGTTTTTTTCGGCGTGATTTTGGATAGCGGCGCTGATGTCGCCGATTCGATTGCCGCTTTTAGCTTGTTTAATGCCGAGATTCAGACATTCACGGCAGACCTTTATTATTTTTTGCCTGACAGGAGAAATTGGTCCCACGCCAATAGTTACAGCCGCGTCGGTAAAAAATCCTTTGTATTTTATTCCAAGATCATAGCTTACTAAGTCTCCTTTGTTTATCTTTTTATTCTGCGGCAGGCCGTGGACTATTTCCTCGTTTAAGGAAACACAAAGATTAGCCGGGAAATTATCATGGCCTAAAAATGAAGGGATTGCGTTTTGTTCTCTGGCTAAGCGTCCGGTTAGCTGGTTTATTTTTTGGGCGCTTATACCGGGTCGGGTAATTTTTACCAGTTCTTTTAAGATGTTTTTTAAAATTCGGCCTCCCTGGCGAAGATATTCTAATTCTTCCTGGGTTTTTACAATCATATATTATATTTTTTCGTAGCTTCTCATTATTATTTGCCCCTGGATTTGCTTAATGGTTTCTATGACCACGGAAACTACGATAAGCAAGCTGGTGCCGCCTACTGATAAATTCTGAATCTGGGTAGCCCATTGAATGACAAAAGGCAGGACAGCCACAGCCGCCAGGAACAATGAACCGGCCAGGGTAATGCGATTAACCACGTTGTTCAGGTGTTTTTCGGTTTTAGCGCCGGGCCGGATGCCTGGAATGTAGCCGCCGTTTTTTTGTAAATTTTCAGCGATATTTTTGGGATCAAAGGTTACCTTGGTGTAGAAAAAGGAAAAAGCGATAACTAGAAAAAAGTAGAGAATGCCGTAAAAGAGCTGGTTTTTAAAGAGGGTGTCAACAGCCAGGGCGGCGCTGGTTAATTTTTCAACATTAGCCGAGGCTAAGAAATTGGTGATCATGCCGGGAAAAAGCATGACCGACATGGCAAAAATTATAGGGATAACGCCGGCCTGATTGACGCGAAGAGGAAGATAGGCCTGGTTTCCGCTGATGTTTTTCGCGCCGCGCATTCTCCTGGCGTAAGAGACTGGAATATTTCGCTGGCCTTCGGTAACCACAATTACGGCGTAAATTACCGCCACTAAAGCGATCAGGAATCCGGCGTAAGTCAGGAGCCTGGTTTCGTCCCAGGTGGCGGCAAGCTGTTTTAAGGCTGAAGGAAGATTGGCCACGATGCCGGCGAAGATAATAAGGGAAACACCGTTTCCAATGCCTTTTTCAGTTATTATTTCCCCCAGCCACATTAAAAGGACAGTGCCAGAGGTAATAATTATCATAATAACTAAAGTCTGGCCCAGGCCCAGAGTATCTATTATCTTCTGGCTTCTTAAAAGAGAAATCATGCCAAAGCTTTGAAGCAGGGCGAAGGGCACGGTAAGGTAGCGGGTTATCTGATTGAATTTCTGGCGGCCGGCTTCGCCCTCCTCTTTATACATTTTTTCCACCCGGGGAATGATCATGGTCATGAGCTGCATGACAATTGAGGCGGTAATATACGGGCCCACGCCCAGCATGACTATGGAGAAATTGCTCATGCTGCTGCCGGAAAAAACATTTAGCATGCCGAAAAACTGGTTGCCGGAAAAGAATTCTTTGACTCTTTCTATGTCAATGCCGGGCACTGGAATAGAGGCCAGAATCCTGAAGACAACCAGAATACCCAAAACGCAGAGAATTTTATTTCTTAGGTCTTTGATTTTCATAACCTGGGTAAGTTTGTTCATATTTTTTATTTATTATGTTGCCCGGGCAGGATTCGAACCTGCGAATAACGGCTTCAAAGGCCGTTGCCTTACCGCTTGGCGACCGGGCAGCGGGGAGGGTCTAAATAATTTGACCCCCGAATTCATTAAGCACCTGCTGGGTGGTGGTTTTATTGTCTTTCTTGAAATCCGGTGAAATTTCGCTTTCTAATAAGTAACAGAAAGCGCAAGGCGAGGCAAGCAGTTTTCCGGCGATTCTTGAAACAAGCTCTTTATTTCCCCTGTCTTCCAGCTTTGATTTGTGAAAGGCGTATTGGGTTTTTACTAAAATCTGATTGTCATCATCAATGCCCATGGGCTGACAATTCTGAATCACGGCCCAGAGCGAACGATTGTGCTTTTTCACTTCGAGAATAAGCCTGGGCCAGATCCTGTAAATTTGATCCATGGAAAGCTTGTTTTTAGGTTCGTCTTTTGATTTTTTGCGTTTAGGGGGATTTTGTGTTTTTGGAGTTTGTTTGGGTTGGGGAATTTTTTCGGGTTTAGGAGCTTGTTTGGACGCTATTTTTATCGCTTCAGGTTTTTCTTCTGCCTGATTTTTTGGGCTTATCGCTTCAATATCTCCATTACCGGCAATGAGTTTTGTAAGGGCCAGTTCAATGGGAATTTGGGGCAGGGGCGAATCTTTGATTAGGTTTTTTGCCTGGATTAGCTCGACCATGGTCTTTCCAATAAGCGCCGGGCTGGTTTTTATGGCGATGGCTTCGAGATCAAGGAGGCTTTTTTCGTCCATTTTTTCAATAAGATCAGATTTGTATTGGGCGTCTATTTTAAGAATCAGAATATCGCGAAGATATTCAATCAGGTTTTTTAAAAAATTATTCATGTCATAACCGGAATAAACCAGCTTGGTTATGACATCAAATCCCAGCTTTAAGTCTTTATTTAAAACAGCGCGGGTAAAATTAAAAAAAATCCTGTTGTTAGGCACTCCTAACAGGCTTTCAATGTCCGGAGCTTTTATTTTTCCGTGTTTCAGGTTGATAATCTGATCAAAAAGGCTTTCCGCGTCGCGCATTCCCCCTTCGGCGGACGCGGCAATTAAATTTAAAGCACCGGGCGAAACGTCCACTGCTTCTCCGCTGGCGATCATCTTTAATTTTTCTATTATATAGCGGGACTGAAGCCGGCGGAAATTAAAGCGCTGACAGCGTGAAATAATAGTAGCCGGCACTTTGTGGATCTCGGTGGTGGCCAGAATAAAGATAACGAATTCCGGCGGTTCTTCCAGGGATTTTAAAAGAGCGTTAAAGGCTCCTTTGGAAAGCATATGGACTTCGTCAATGACATATACTTTATATTTTAAAGAAGCCGGAGAGGTGCGGATGTTTTCCGTGAGTTCCCGAATATTGTCCACGCCGGTATGAGAGGCGGCGTCAATTTCCGTGATATCTAAATTCTGGTTTGATTCAATCATTTTACAGCTGGGACACTGGCCGCATGGTTCTCCATTTTTGGGCTGGACGCAGTTTATGGCTTTGGCGAAAATCCTGGCCATGGTTGTTTTGCCGGTTCCTTTAGGGCCGCAGAATAAATAGGCGTGGGCAACTTGTTTTAACTCGACTGAATTTTTTAAGACCGTAACAATACTTTCCTGCTCGATAATGTCTTTGAAATGTTTGGGTCGATATTTATTATAAAGAGAAGGCATAGTGAAAATAAAAAATTGCGCTTAAGAGACTTAAGGCAATTTTAGCAAAATAGAATCTTTCTTTCCAGAAAATAAAAAGAAGCTGTCAGTAATTACTTTTTAAAAACCCAGAGTTTGTAGCCGGTAAAATTCCAGACAAGGGAAATTCCAGTAGCAAACGCTTTGGCGGTTAAGACCCACAGGCTTTGAAGTTTTTCCGGCATCAGCCACTCATTAAAAATTCCCAGAAAAGGAGGGATAAAGCCGCTAATCAAAGTGGTAAGACCGGCGTTTATGAGCCAGCCGCCAAGAGTAATGACGAGAAACTGGCTAAAATCTTTGCTGTGGCTTTCGGATCTGGATTTTGTTTTGTCTTTTTTGCTAAAAGTCCAGTATTTATTAAGGAAAAAACTATTAATAGTGGCGGCCAGAAAAGAAATCGAAGTAAATATCAGAATGTATACGCCCTGGTTTTTACCGCTTGTCCACATGAGAAGCGAAAGTATGCCAAAATCAATGCCTGTGTTTATAAAACCAGTAATAATAAACTTGCCGAATTGTTTGAGGAAAGGAAATTTTTTAACAATATTTTTCATTGTTTTTTCATTTTATAACAATATCTAAACAGAACCTATTGTAAGAATAAGCTTATTACTTAGAGAAAAATTCTTCCGGCGTGTCAGGAAAATCTTTTTTTACCACGTCCTGGGATTCTTTTATTTTTATGGTAACCTTTTCTTCCTGGTTGGCTTTGGCAGGATCTTTTGTTGGAGGAGCGGCAATTTCCGGGGTTTGCTTGGCAGGGGTTGAAGCTTGAGTTTTAGCGCTGGCTTCTGTTCCGGCGGCTTCTTTTTCTAATTCGGAAAGTTTGGGCGTCCATTCATCAACTACGGCTTTATCATCAGCAGATAGAGCTTTTGGGGGAGTTTTTTGGGCTTTCTCAAGGAAAGGATCCTGTTTTTCCTGTTCGTCTACCTGAACCTGATCCGGGCCAGAAGCCGCGAGGCCGCTGGCCTTTTTGGTAACATTTTCTATTGAGCACCAGATGGCGTCAGTTTCTTTGGGCGCGACTATGGTTACTTCATCCCCTACTTGAGCCCGGTAGTAAGTTACTGAAGCCAGGAGCACTTTATATTTTTTATCTTCAGCCTCAATGACAAAATTTCCAGATTCGTCTTCACGAACCATGCCAATCAGCCTTTTTCTTTCTACCGGACCGATTTGTTTGTAAATAAAATTTCCGTCGTCGGTTATGGTAAGTTTCAGCATATCTCCTTCCACCAGTTTTGATTTACTGGCGTAATTAGCCGGAACCGGGTATTGCTTGCCGTCGTTTCCAATCATGATTTGTCCGTCAAAAACCCCTTCGATTATTTTTCCGTCAGGACTGGCGCCGTAAGTTTTCTTTTTTACCGATGGTTTATTCTGCCCTTCTATTCTTGAGAGCATGGCGCGGGCGGAAAAAAGGCTTTTTTCCGCTTCTTCAATGATGCTTTTTAGGGAATCGATTTTTTGCTGGTCTTTCCTGGTTATCTTTTCCGAAGAAACAGGCGTTTTTTTTCTTTTATTGTTTTGTTTTGTAGTCATATCTTTTATATCTTAATGTTTCAGAAAAATCTTCCTGAAGCTTTAGGCCTATTAACTTGTATTATTCTTTTTATTTTCTAAGACACTAATAGGTGATTTAAATATATAAAATTTTTTTCAATTTGACAACCCCTGGCTTGTCAAAGCCGGTGTTAATGTTATAATCATCGGTTAATTTGACAAATGAATTACCCATTTTTTAGATCACCAAATTTTACTCCGGGAAGAAAAAAGAAAATTCAGGCGATTGTTTTGCATAGGGTGAGAAAAAATTTTGACGAAATCATAAACGATTGCTTTAATCCGGCCTGCAAGGAATCCTTTCATTTTGTGATAAACAAGAAAGCAAGAGTTTTTCAACTGGTAAAACTAAGCGACACTTCCTGGCACGCGGGCTGGATCACCAATCCGGACGTGGCGGATTTTTTTCGGCCTAATCCGAACTTTTGCTCGGTTGGAGTGGCGCTTGAGGCCGGAGAAAACGAGGGGTTGGCTTTTCAAAATCAGCTGGACGAGCTAATAGATCTTTTGAAGTTTATTATAAAGAACCTGGAAATACCGGCCGATGCCAGGCATATCGTGAGCCATTCTTTCCTGGACCCGAAAAGAAACCCCGGCGATCCAGGGAGTGATTTTAACTGGGATGAAATATTTCGAAGATTGGGCAGTGAGATTAATTCAAGGCAGAAAGAAAGGATCGAAATGAAGTTTGATTTGTCTGAACTTTTAGTAAAAAAGATTTTTCGGGGTTTACTGAACCGCAATCCTAATCTTTCCGAGCTTGATTATTACAAACATTCAGACCTGGATATAGCTCAAATCACCAAAAGGCTCATTGGCACGGATGAGTTTAAGGACAGGATGCTGGAAAATAAGTAATTACCAATTTTAATATAATTTTAATAATTTTTAAAAAACATGGGAATTGAATATGTATTGTTGGTTATAATCAGCGCCCTGGTTTTAAATTTTATCAGCACTCCGCTTTTTAACAAAGAAGAGCCTGGAAAGGCAGGGTTTATTTATTATGGAGCTTCCTGGGCTATTGGCGCGGGTATGGGTTATATTATTTGCAATATTACCGGTATCGCTAATGAATTTTCCCTGGTATTGGGTTTGGGGATTTTTGGCGCGAAATACATTATAAACGAGTTATGGGAAAATTATTCCCAGGGGAAAATAAATATTTCGGATAAATTAAAAAAGGACCAGGCAGAAGTGGACTTTTTTGAGATTGGAGCGCAAAGAAAAACAAAAGATGATTTAGAATTTTTTACAAAAACAGAAAAATTTGGAGAAAAAGGGCCGGGTCTTTAGATTTAAGGGGTTCTGGAATAATTTATCTCGTTTTTTATTATCTGAATATCATGAGCGTGGCCTTCGCGCGAGCCGGCGTTTGAAACCTGGTAAAATTCGGCTTTTTCCTGAAGCTCTTTAAAATTTTTGGCGCCAACGTTCTCCAGACCGGCTCTTACGCCGCCCGTGAAAACTTCAATTATTCTTTTCACTTTGCCTTTATACGGGATAAAGCCTGATACGCCCTGCGAGGTGTGGGCTTTATTTTCCTTTTTAAGATAATAACGGTCTTGAGTGCGATGATTCATGGCTTCTTTGACGCTCATGCCGCGATACAGCTTGAATCTTCGGCCGTTTCTTTCTTTTATTTTCCCCGGGGTTTCAAGAGTGCCGGCTAAAAGACTGCCGCACATGCCGCAGGAGGCTCCGGCCGCGATCGCTTTTATCAGGTCGCCGGAGTAGCGGATTCCGCCGTCAATAATAATCGGAATGTCAGAGCCGGACAAGGCGCGCTGGACTTCAAAAATGGCGGTGATATTGGGAACGCCTACGCCGGTAATTAAGCGGGTGGTGCAGATAGAGCCGCCGCCAAGGCCGACTTTTATGGCGTCAGCGCCGGCCCGGGCCAGGAATCTGGCTCCTTCATAGCTTGCGACATTACCAGCGATGAGTTCTATATTTTCAAACTGTTTTTTTATTTTTTCTATAGCCTCTTTGGCCCATCGGGTGGAGCCGTGAGCTAAATCAATAGAGACAACATCCACGCCGGCCTGAACAAGCATTCGGGTCCTTTTTAAAAAATCGCCGCTGGTGCCTATGGCCGCGCCAACTAAAAGTTTTTTTGCTTTTACTTTTTTTACTTCCCGGACCTGTTCTTTGGGGCTAAGATTGCGATGAATAATACCCAGGCCGCCTAATTTCGCCATTTCAACGGCCATGTTGGATTCAGTGACCGTGTCCATGGCCGCGCTGATGAGCGGTATTTTTAACTGAATTTTTTTAGTAAGATTAGTTTTCGTGCTGACTTCATGGGCCGGAACCCGGGAAATACCCGGCTTTAAGGAAACATCGTCAAAAGTCAGGGCTTGGCTGATTATTTTTTTAGACATTTATTGAAATATTTTTTAAATAAAGCTGGCGCGTTTAGCGTTTCTTAGGCACTGTTTTAGCTGTTGCTTGGTTAAAATTTTCTTCTCCCAAAGCAGGCGAAATTCACGAGCCAGACCGGTGAACGCAAGGTAGGGGCCGTCGGTGTTTATGGTGAATTTAATGTCATTTTTTAAAAAGATGTGGAGAATTTTTTTCATTTCTTTCCAGCCGCTTACGGTTTTGGTGGTAATGTTCATGGTGGGACAAATCTCAAGCACTATTTTATGTTTTCTTAAAAGTTCCAGGGCTTTTTTATTAAAAGCGGCCCGCACGCCGTGGCCGATTCGCTGGGGTTTTATGGCCTGAATCACTTTTATTAAGCTTTCTCCCCGGCTTTCCCTTCTTTCTCCGGTATGAACCGTTATTCCAAGGCCTTTAAGGCGGGCTTTTTTAAAAAGCTTAACATACTGATTAAAATATTCACTGTTTTCAAAATTCAGGTATTTAGGGTCTGAAATTTTCACGCCCACGTTTTCTTTAAAGCGTTTTTCGTATTCCTGATATTCTTTTTTACTTTTGTAGTCCAGGATCTCCGGGCCGGTAATATCCACGCCAACCACTCCCCTGTTTCTATATTTAATGGCTTTCTCAATAATGATCTTATTAAGATCAAAGCTTAATCTTCTGTCTAGACAGAAGATTAAGCCGGCTTTCAGGTTATAATCTAGCATGGCCCGCTCCATCCCCCGGATAGCCGCGTGAATTATATGATCCATGTCAATTTCTCCGCCGCGGGTGCGGAACATGGGAACGAATCTTAATTCAATTTGGGAAACATTAGAGGACCGGTATTCCTTGGAGATAACGTTATAGATGCCGCGCTCCATGGCTTTGGGGCTGCTTTGGATTTTTTCCGTGTATTCATAGACCCGGTGAAGGTCTTTCATGTTTTTTATGCCGCGAAGAAAATCGCAAAACTCCCAGTAATCTTTAACCGGGAGTTTAATGCCCTGACTGTGAGCGATTTCCCAAAGAGTATGCGGGCTCATGGCGCCTCCAATATGAATGTGAAGATCTGTTAAATCTTCTTTTAAAATATTTTGGGAAAATTTATGGAAATTTTTTTTTGCGCGGACAAACATGGAAAGTGAACTTATTGATATTTAACATATTTATTCCAGGGCTTGGCTAATAATTCAACCTTGCTTTCCAGAGAATCTATAAAAAGCTTGGCAACCTGGAGGTTGTTAATTAAGGGGATATTACTGTCAATGGCTGATCTTCTAATGCGGTATCCCCTGCTAAATCCCAGGGTTTCAAGATTATTTGGAATGTTAATGACAAGTTGAATTTTTTTACCGGAAAATTCAAAAATGTGATTATTTTTTTTATGTGAAAAAGGCTTTAATTTAACAGGAATAACACTTATGCCTCTTTTATTGAAAAAGCAGGCGCTTATTTGAGTAGCATACAGCTTAAATCCCAGGGCCGCAAGCTTTTTGGCGTAAGAAATAAACTCAACCTTGGCTTCCAGCGGGCCGATGGAGAGAAAAATATTTTTGCGCGGCAAGCGGAAATTAACCGCGATAAGCGATTTCAGGAAAGCTTCTTCCAGGGAATCGCCAAGCGTGGCTACTTCTCCGGTGGATCTCATTTCCACTCCCAGCACTGGATCAGCTCCTTTAAGGCGGCCAAAGGAAAACTGCGGAGCTTTTACTCCCACGTAGCCAAGATCCAGGGTGTTGAATTTTTTTTCCGCGGGATCTGAAATCATAGCCTGAGTGGCGATTTTGGCGAAATTAAAGCCGGTAACCTTTGAAGAAAAAGGAAAGGAGCGGCTGGCGCGAAGGTTGCACTCGATTACTTTTATGTCATTGGCTTTGGCCAGAAACTGAAGATTAAACGGGCCGGTAATATTTAAGCCGCGGGCAATATCTTTGGTAATTTTTTTTAAACGGCGAATAGTATAGAGATAGAGTTTTTGCGGAGGAAGGATAATAGTGGCGTCGCCGCTGTGAACGCCGGCGTTTTCCACGTGCTCGGAAATGGCGTAGATGATTACTTTGCCATTTTTGGCCACGGCGTCAATTTCAATTTCTTTGGCGCCTAATTCAAACTTTGAGATGACTACCGGGCGATCAGGTGATATTTGGGTAGCTTTATTGAGATAATTTATGAGGTGATTTTTGTTATAGGCGACACTCATGGCCATGCCGGAAAGCACGTAAGACGGCCGGACCAACACTGGATAACCCACTGAATTGGCAAAATTAAGCGCGTTTTTAATACTTGATAATTCCTTCCACTTAGGCTGTGATATTTTAAGCTGGTCAAGCAGACTGGAGAATTGATAACGGTCTTCAGCCCGGTCAATGTTTTTAGGGCTGGTGCCCAGTATTTTTACGCCCTGAAGATGAAGGGCTAAAGCCAGGTTATTGGGAATCTGTCCGCCCATTGAAACCACCACTCCGCGAGGGTTTTCCAGCTCGCAAATATCCAGCACTCTTTCTTCGCTTAATTCTTCGAAATACAGGCGATCGCATTCATCGTAATCTGTGGAGACGGTTTCCGGGTTATAGTTTACCATAATAGTTTTTGCGCCATTTTTTTGAAGCTCCCGGCCGGCATTAACGCAGCACCAGTCAAATTCAACCGAGGAACCGATGCAGTAAGGGCCGCTGCCTAAAACAACGACCGTATTTTTATTTTTTTCAAAACCAATATCATGCTCAGTGCCATTGTAGGTTAGATAAAGGTAATTTGTCTGGGCCGGAAATTCAGCGGCCAGGGTATCAATCTGTTTAACCACGGGCGTGATTTTTAGTTTTTTTCTTAATTTTCTTATTTCTTTTTCGTTAACGTTCAGGTGCCAGCCGATTTGAGCGTCAGAAAAACCAAGCTGTTTAGCTTTTCTGATTATTGATTTTATTTTAGCCGGGTTTTTTATTTTTTTTATCTGAAAAATGGTTTTTAACTTTCCGCTAAAGCTTTTTTCTTTATGCGGATAATTAGCCGGAGTGCTTGTTTCCCGGGTTAAAATATAGCGGGAAAGATTTTTTATACTGTGCCTTAAATTTGAAATATTTTTGAGTTTATGCAGGAACCAAAGATCGATTTGGCTGATTTTTGCGATTTTTTCCGGACTCCAGCCATTTTCCAGGGCGGCGGCAATGGCAAAAATCCGGCGCGGAGTGGGGTTTTTGATTTCTTTTTCAAGGTCTTTGAATTCAAAACTCCAATCGGTAAAACCATAGGAACCGGTCTGGAGCATGCGAATGGCTTTTTGAATCACTTCTTCGAAGCTCCGGCCAATGGCCATGACTTCTCCCACGCTTTTCATTTCTGAGCCGATTTCTTCAGACACTTTCCTGAATTTATTTAGATCCCAACGCGGAAATTTTAAAACTAGATAATCAAGAGCTGGTTCAAAACAGGCGGTGGTTTTTTTAGTAATGGCGTTTTTTATTTCGTAAAGCTTGTGGCCAAGAGCGAGTTTAGCCGCCACATAAGCCAGCGGATAGCCAGTGGCCTTGGAGGCCAGAGCGGACGAGCGGCTTAAGCGGGCATTTACTTCAATCACCCGGTAATCCAGGGTTTTGGGATTCAGGGCGAATTGAATATTACATTCGCCGACGATTTTTAACTGACGGATTATTTTAATAGACAAACTGCGTAAAAAATGATATTCGCGGTTGTCCAGGGTTTGACTGGGAGCGACTACGATAGATTCGCCGGTATGAATACCCAGGGGATCAAAATTTTCCATATTACAGACTGTCACGCAATTATCAAACTTGTCGCGAACTACCTCGTATTCTATTTCTTTCCATCCTTTCAATGATTCTTCCAGGAGAACCTGGCGCGAATAGCTAAAAGCTTTTTCTAAAATTGGTTCAAGTTCTTTTTTGTTTTTGGCGAAACCTGATCCCTGGCCGCCAAGGCTGTAGGCCGCTCGGACAATTAAAGGGTAGCTGATTCGGCCGACTTTTTTATAGGCTTGTTTTTTACTTTTTACGGCGATGCTTCTCGGGGTTTTAACCTTTATTTTTCGCAATTCCCGGACAAAAAGATCCCGATCTTCGGTTTTTCTAATAGACTGGACCGGGGTACCAAGAATTTTTGTGTTAAATTTTTTAAGGATTCCCCTTTTTTCAAGTGCCAGGCCGCAATTTAAGGCGGTTTGGCCGCCGAATGAAAGCAGAATACCCTGGGGTTTTTCTTTTTCAATAACCTGCTCGACGAATTTTGTGGTAACAGGCAGGAAGTAAATTTTATCAGCCATGCCCTTGTCTGTTTGAACCGTGGCGATGTTAGGGTTAATAAGAATAGTTTTTATTCCCTGTTCTTTTAAGGCCTTTATAGCCTGACTGCCGGAATAATCAAATTCGCCGGCCTGGCCTATTTTTAGTCCGCCGGAGCCAAGGATAAGGATTTTTTGGAATTTGCCGTTAGCTGGGGATTTGGTCATTGTTTCTATAATTTATCAATAAATTTTTTAAACAGCCATTTTGTGTCCTGGGGGCCGGGGCAAGCTTCTGGATGAAATTGAACCGAAAAAAAACGATTGGATTGATGGTAAATACCCTCAACCGTGCCGTCGTTTATGTTTTTAAACCATACTTTCCACTGTTTGGGCAGGGTTTTGGGATTTACGGTAAAACCGTGGTTCTGACTGGTCAGATAACAGCGGTTGGTTCCAATTTCAAGACAGGGCTGGTTTTGACCGCGATGGCCGTATTTTAGCTTGTAAGTTTTGGCGCCGGCGGCCAGAGCCATAATTTGATTTCCAAGACAAATCCCGAAAATTGGTTTTTTCTTTTTTAGAGCCCAGCGAATATTTTCTATGAGCTGTTTATTGGTTTGGGGGTCGCCCGGGCCATTGGAAATAAGCAAACCGTCGAATGATTGTTTTCTGAAATCATACTTTGAAGGAACTTTTTTCAGGGTTACGTCGAATTTTAAAAGAGAGTGAATAATATTATTTTTCATGCCGCAGTCCAGACAAATGATCTTCTTTTTCCCCTGTCCGAAAGTTTCTATTTGATTAGTGGAGACTTCCGCTACCAGATCTCTTGTGTTGGGGTCGATGATGTTTTTGGCCGCTTCGCGGGCCGGCATAGAAGCGTCTTTACCGATAAGGACGCGGCCCAGCAAGACTCCTTTTTGGCGGAGTTTTTTAGTGAGGCTTCGGGTATCTATGCCGCAGACGCCTGGGATTTTCTGGGTTTTTAAAAACCGGGAAAGTGATTCTTTTTTCCGCCAGTGATTGAATTTGCGCGAATAATTAGAAACAATAAACCCGTTTAAATGAATTCGATCGGATTCAAACACGGTGGAAAGATGGTTTTTTTTGTTTTCCTTAGGTATACCGTAGTTTCCGATGAGCGGATAAGTGGCCACCAGAATTTGCCCCTGGTAGGAAGGGTCGGTTAAGCTTTCAGGATAGCCGGTCATGCCGGTGTTGAAAACGACTTCCCCCTGATTGGATCGCGGGAAGCCGAAAGAAAAACCGTGAAATTCACTTTTATCTTCCAGGACTAATTTGGCTTGAAGCATGAAATTTTTACTTTAATTTTATAATTTCAGCGATGGATTTTCGCGTATCATAGATAGCCAGAGTGGGCATTATTTCAAGACGTATCTGGCGGCCGTAAAATCCGGCGATGGATCCGGGATTAACGGCCAGAGTGTGATTGTCTTTTATGATTTTTGCCTTATGGAAGTGCCCATAGCAAACTAAATCATACTTGTGGCATTGAATCAATTTTTGAAGTAATTCCTGATCATGGCCATGGGTGGCGGCGATTTTTTTCCCATCAACTTCCACGGTCAGTTTTTTATCAAAGAGTTCGATGTTATTTTTTTTGGGCTTCCATTCATATTCCAGTTTGTGATTGTAAACTGAAACCGCGGTGTCGCAGTTTCCCAGAACGCCTTTAAGCTTGGCCTTTAATTTAAAAACAGGCTTTAGGGTCGATGGACTGGTCCAGTCCCCGCAATGAATCACCAGCGCGACTTTGATTTTATTCAGGTAGTTTATCGCGAGTTTGAGATTTTCCAGGTGATTGTGAGTATCGGAAATTACGCCTATCAGCATAGAAAAATTAAATAGTTTTTATAAAGCCCATATTTTTGCCCCATTCAGCTCCTTGTTCGCGCCAGTATAAAACGTTTTTTTGATGGTTTTTGTTTAAATATTTTTTTTCAACCGCGGTTTTTACAACGGTTTCAAAATCAGTCAAAAAGCGGCAATCAAGGCCTTGTTTTTTAAAATTGGAATCAGCGACTTGAAGTGTGTGGGAATAAATGGCGATTATTCCCAGAACATTGGCCTGGCATTCTTTTTTTAGGGCCTGGGCGCTTCCCAGAGAGCTCTTGCCGGTTGAAAT
>JAHKAQ010000090.1 GCA_018825765.1 Patescibacteria group bacterium | reverse complement strand
CCGAAAAACCAAAGGCAGGAACTGGCTGAAGCTTTAGAAGGAATAAACAAGAGCGGGTTTTGCCGGCGCTGTTTTAACGTGGCCAGTGAGAAATTTTGTCCAATTTGCGTCAGCAAGGATCGCGATCACGGGATAGTTTGCGTAGTGGAAGATGTTTTGGATTTAATGGCGATTGAAAATCAAAATACTTTTCTGGGGGTATATCACGTGCTTGGAGGGACTATACGAGTAGGGCAGAAAGATAACACGGATAAACTGACCATAAAAGAACTGGGGCAGAGAGTGGGCAGAGAAAAAATAAAAGAGATAATAATCGCCACTAACCCAACCACGGCCGGAGACATGACAGCCATAAAGGTAAAAGAGGCGCTTGAAGACCGCGAGGGCTTAAAAATTACCCGAATAAGCCGCGGAGTTCCCACGGGTGGAGACATTGAATACGCTGACAGAGAATCAATCGCCGGATCTTTTAAGGCCAGAGAGGAGATATAGCAGGCGATTGCCGGAATCAGAGTTTTAAGAAATTTTAGTAATTTGAATTTGACTGAAGGGTTGTTTATGTCCTTTTTTTACCCGGTAGCGTTTTTTGGGCCGGTGCTTGATGATAGTAACTTTAGGATAGCGGGCTTGTTTGATGATTTTCGCCTGAACCTTAGCGCCTTTAATGAACGGGGTTCCGAACTGGACTTTTCCTTTTTCGTTTATTAGAAGAAGGACCTGATTTATGGTCACCGTCTTATTCTCCGGTTTGTCGAGTTTTTCAACTTTTATTTTAGCGTTTTCATCAACTAAATATTGCTTGCCGCCGGTTTTTATTACTGCCAACATGATAAATGTAGAAAATATTTAAGCCTCGCACGAGCTTTTATAGCATTGTTTGGCCCAGGAGTCAACTGGACAATTGCCTTCGCAAAAATTATACTTTGATAATAAGATAAAAGGTTTCTGCTAAAATTTAATTAAGCTTATGTCGGATTTCCTGGAATATCTCCTGGGCTCAAGAACAAAATCGAGAATCATAAAAACCCTGATTTTGAATCCAAAAGCAGAATTTACGGCGGACGAGCTGGCGGGGAAAATAAAGTGCCCGCCGAGAAGCGTGAGCTATGAAATGCGCAAGATGCATTTATTTGGATTGCTTAAGTGCCGGCATAAAAAAAGAAGAAAACACTATAAACTGGACAGGGGTTTTGTATTTTTCCCGGATCTCAAAAACGTGGTGGGTAAATGCAATATAACGCCGGAAAGCCGCCTGCTTATAGGCATTAAGAATTCAGGAAAAATTATTTACGCGGTGCTAACTGGAATTTTCACGGAGAATAAAAAGGCCGGGGCGGATCTTTTGGTGGTGGGCGAGGAACTAAAAAGAGGCCGGCTGAAGCGTCTGGTAGCGGAAATTGAGGCGGATATCGGTAAAGAAATAAGATACGCGGTATTGTCCAGCCAGGAATTATTCTACCGCATGGAAATGTTTGATAAATTTATTATCGACATAAACAAGGGGCCGCACATTACTTTGGTGGATAAAATAAAGGAACGGAAAAAAGTTTTACATAAATAATTTTAACGCGTTTGGAGAATGGTAAAAAAAGCGTTTGGAGATAATATTATTCGGTTTTTCGCCATGATGTCGGTGGTAATAAATATTATCGCCTGGCTTTTGGCGGTGACGACATTAATGCGGCAGCCATCCCCTATTGTTCTTCATTATAACGCTTATTTCGGGGTTGATATTGACGGGGACAGGAAGTGGTCGCTTTTGCTTCCGGGTACCGGGTTGATTATACTTACAATAAATTACGCTCTGGCCCTTTATTTTTTTAAAAAAAGCAAGCTGGCGGCCAGAATCTTTGTCGGAACAGCCTTTTTGTTTAATCTTATTATTAACCTGGGAATCGTAACTTTGATTTTTGTAAACAGAGTGTGAATTACTTCTCAATAATTTTTACAGGGACAACGCTTCTTAGCCTGATATTGTTTTCTTTAGCGCTAAAAAGAACAAAAACAAAAAGCGCGCTAATAAAAAGACAAGGCGGTCTGCTTTTGGCCCTGGTTTGTCTTGGAGGAATCAGCGGCTTGTTTTTTTTCTTTGATGATTCTGGAATTCTTCCGAAAGATTACTGGAGTATGGCGGCGGCGGGCATGGTGATGATCGCCGGGGGAATGATTGACGATCGATTTAATTTAAAACCTGGCTGGCAGTTTTTATATCAGGCATTAGCCGCGATAATAATTTTAGCGGCCGGGGACACGATAAATCACATCAGACTTCCAGGATGGGGCGTGGTAAATTTGCCGGGGATAATAAACTATTTTTTGAGTTTCTGGTGGATAATCCTCGTGATAAACGCTTTCAACTGGTTTGACGGAATGGACGGAATGGCTGGAGGCGTGGGTTTTATTGGGTTTTTGATTATCTTTTTTTTGAGTTTAACTCCGCTGGTGGCTCAACCGCAGACCGCGGCAATTTGCATAATAACGGCCGGCGGGTTGCTGGGATTTTTATTTTTTAATTTTTATCCGGCGAAAATTTATCTGGGAACAGCGGGAAGCGGCTTTATTGGATTGATGCTGGCGCTGGTTTCCATCTATTCCGGGGCTAAAGTAGCAACAGCAGCTTTGGTTTTAGGAATTCCGATTTTAGATTTAATATACGTGACTTATGAGCGAATAAAACTGGGAATAAAACCCTGGCGAGGCGGCGACAGACTCCATCTTCATTACCGGCTGGCCGACGCCGGGGTAAGCCAGCGGACAATCATTGTCTTAATGTACGGAGCAAGCGCGGCGCTTGGAATCGCGGCTTTAAATTTGCAGACCGGAGGAAAAATGATAATTGGCATTTTACTTATTGTTGTTTTTGGAATTTTAATCGCCGGGCTGGAAAAATTTTTCTTGAAAAAACATGAAAAAGAGAAAAATTAGAGCACTGGTATTATTTTCCGGCGGGCTTGATTCTTTACTGGCAATAAAAATATTGGAGAATCTGGGCCTGGAAATAACAGCGCTTATTTTTAAAAGTTTATTTTTTGACGCTAAAAAGGCCAAAGAGCTGGCAAAAGAACACAGGCTGGAAGTTATTGTAATTAATTTTTCAAAAAAACATTTAAGACTGGTTAAAAATCCGCGTTGGGGAAGAGGGAAAAACATGAACCCCTGCCTTGATTGCCACCTGCTGATGCTTAACGAGGCAAAAAGGATTATGAAAGAAGGTAAATTTGAACTTATCGCCACGGGCGAGGTTTTGGGTCAGCGGTCCATGTCGCAGAACAAGCAAGCTCTTCGCATGCTTGAGAAAAGAGCCGGGCTTGAGGCCAGGATTCTTCGTCCTCTTTCGGCCAGGGCGCTTGAGGAAACTGAATATGAAAAACAAGGATTAGTGGAAAGAAAAAAATTATTGAATATACAGGGGAAAAAAAGAAACAGGCAACTGGAGCTGGTAAGGAAATATAAGCTGTTAAAATACAGCACGCCCAGCGGGGGCTGTCTTTTAACTGATCCCTGTTTTAGCGAAAGATTGAAAAAGATGTTTAAACACTGCCCAGACTGCAGGGAGGATGACGTGCAACTTTTAAAAATGGGACGGATTTTCTGGATAAATAATAATCTGGCAATTATAGGGAGACATGAGCGTGACAACAAAAAGCTTTTAAATTTCTGGAAAACAAAACGGCGGAAAAAAGATGTTCGCCTGCGGCTCTGCCATTTTGACGGACCGATTGGATTTTTGCGGAATTTGGGAAAAGAAAAAATAAAAGAACAGGACTTAAGAAAGATAGGCGGATTATTAGGATGGTATTATCCAAAGATTCGCGATCGAAAGACATTTGAAATATCCGCCAAGGCGGCCGGCGATAAAAAATCAAAACGGCTTTCCGTCACCCTGGAAAAGCCGCTTTGATTTTTTTTACTCGCGAGACCTTTATTTTGTTTTTATTTTTGATTTTTATTTTTCCCCTAATTCGTTATAAGTATACTACTTTTTGGAAAAGCAAACAACACACCCCGGGGTTTATTCAAAAATTTTTTGTTCGCCGGGATACGGCCGATCATTTATAATGTTTTTTTTGTTTTTCTTTTCGAAATCTCTTACGGCAAGGATTTCTTCGGTTAGGTCAACTACTTCTGAAGGGAGAAAGCTGGCTTTGGTTAAAAAATACAGGGCGCCGATGCGGCAGCCCTGTTCTCTTAATTCGCTGGAGTCAAGGTTAGTCAGAAGAACGACCGGGATATCCTGGGTAGCGGGAAATCTTTTGCATTTGGCCAGAAGATCCATACCGTTTTCGCCGCCGGGCATAACAATATCTAAAAATACAATGTCAGGCAGTTCGTCTTTTATTACTTCAAACCCCTGCCTGATATTGGTGGCGGAAATCACTTTATAGCCGGCATCTTTGAATTTCTTGGCATACATCTCAATAAAAATCGGTTCATCATCTATGATGCAAACTTTTTTTGTTTGTTTTTTGATTTTTTCTTCCACTGTTTTATGAGAGATTTAGAAACCGCAGACTGGAGAAATATTGCCTTTTTTGTTGCTAGAAAAACTGTTTCCTGAAAGGAAAATTTTACTGCCCCAACCGCCGCCGCGAGGTTTTTTATGTTCGACGGCGCAGCGCAAACCGTATTTTTTATTGTTTTTTATTTTGTTATCAGTAATAAATATTTTCCCGCCTATTCCCTGGTAAGATTGAGCGGCAAGACCGCTTGAACCGGCGTTTGAAATTTTATTATTTTTGATTTTAAGACTTACTTTGTCAATTTTGAATTCAATGTTTCCTTCATCGTTTCCTTTAATGGTGGAGCCTTTAATGGTGGCTTTGACTCCTTTCCTTAGATCTACTCCCTCCTCTTCGTTGTCGGTTACCTCGGAATCATCGATCACGACCCGGCTTTTATAGATATGCATGCCGCGGGCGCCGTTATCTTCAATGTCGCAGTCTTTGAATTCTCTTTCGTATTTATCATTCTTTCTGGTGGCGCCGCTACCTTCCAAAATAACGCCATCATTTTTCGCATCTTTTATGGTAACTTTATTAAGAGTTACGCCGGCTTTTTCAGGAACCTTTACGCCAGTATAGCCTCCTTGAATAGTGAGCTTTTTTAATTTAGTTTTGTGATTTAATTTTACGGTAATGCCCTGGTCGTCGCCATTTCCGCCGTCAATTACGACATTGCTTCTATTTTCTCCGTAGAGCTCAACCTCTCTTGGCACCTCGATGTTTTCAGAATAGGTTCCGTTGTTTATAAAAATAGTGTTGCCGGCTTGGGCGGCGTTAAGAGCTTCGGTGATAGTATTGTAGGGATGATCGCTGGTTCCGTCTTCGGTGCCGGTAGTGTTGGAGTCGTCAACATAAAGATTATATTCAGCGGCTTGCACGTTTAAAGTTGCGGCCAGGGAAAATAAAAAGACCGCGGCTGAACCGAGGATTAATTTCTCTTTTTTTATTCCGGGTTTTAATTTCATGGGCAATTTTTAGACGAGTTAATTTGTTTAATAATTTTAATTTAGCGCATTTTACCGATAAAGTCCAACGGAAGGAAAAAGGGATTAAAACACAAAACACCCTCCTTGGCAGGAGGGTGTTTAAAGATTTTTCGGGCTTTACTTTACCGCGTCTTTCATGGCTTGTCCGGGCCGGAATTTAGGAACACGCTTGGCGGGAATAGTTATTTTCTTACCCGTAGCAGGGTTAACACCTTGTCTTTTTTTTCTGCGCACTGACTCAAAGGTGCCAAAACCGATGAGCTGAACCTTTTTAGTTTTCATGTTCTTTTTAACTGTCCCCAGGGTTTCGTCGAGGACGCGTTGAATCTGTGCTTTAGGCATTTTAACTTTTTTGGCAACAGCTTCAACCAATTCGCCTTTGTTCATTTTTGTTTGGTTAATTATTAAATGAACCTACGCAGGACTTGCGCTTCTGACGCTCGCGCTGGAGAGTCAGACGCGCAAGTCCTGCCTGTTATATAAAGATTTTAAAGATTCAAATTCGGATTGCAACATTCTAACACTAATGCCGGAATTTACGCAATAGCCCGGGAGGCAGTGCCGATGGTCGGACTCGAACCGACATGGGCCGAAGCCCACGACATTTTGAGTGTCGCGTGTCTACCAGTTTCACCACATCGGCATAAACATTGGGTAGTCCGGCTATTAGAGAATTATTATTCCAGCTCGGGTTTTTCTAGTTCCGTGGTTTTTAAATTATCACGATTTTTTCCTTCGGTAATACGGTATATATCTTTATCAATTTTGGCAAATTCTTTGGAGGTTTTATTGTAGGCGCTAACCGCGGTTCCAAGATGACCGCCGAGTTTGGAAAAATACGCTTCATAGACTTTTAAGTGCTTATCAAGCGAGCTGACTTTTTTTAAAATAACGGTTACGGATTCTTTCATTTCAACCGCGCGCAGGCCGTGAAGAATGGTCTGGAGATAAGCGTAGAAAGAACTGGGAGAAACCGGAATAACATTTTTTTTCAAGGCGAATTCAATGATATTGGTTGACAGTTCGCGCAAGGCTCCTACTTCAGCGGTAAGCAGGTCATAAAAAAGGCCTTCAGAAGGGATGAACATAAAGGCGAAATCAAAGGTATCTTCTTTGGGGCGGATATATTTCGAGGTTTCGATGATTCTTTTTTTAATGTCTGAAATGAGCTGGCGGGCCAGGTTCTTTTTTCTGTCCGGATCCTGCTCCTGAATCATTTTATTATAATTTTCCATGGAGAATTTAGAATCAACCGGCAGGATCTTTTTCTGATAAAAAATAGCGGCATCAACTATGGCGCCGTTTTTAAACTTATATTGCATCTTATACTGCCCAGGTTCAAAAACATTTTTTAACATAGTTTCCAAATAATATTCTCCGAGCACGCCGCGCTGTTTTGGATTTTTCAAAATATTTTCCAGGCTTTGAAGCTGGCCGGCGAAACCGGCGATCTTTTTATTGGTTTGCTCAAAAGCGGAAATTTTTTGGACGGTTTCTTTGATTAGAGCTTGGCTTTGCCGAAACTGGCGTTCAATAGACCGGGAAGAATGAGTCAGGCCGCGATTCAGGCTGTCAGTAATTCGATCCAGTTTTTCCTGGGTTTCGCGGCGGCTCTTGCCCGAAGAATCATGAACTTCACGGCGAAGTTCGCTGATCAGCGAAAGCATTATTTTTTGCTCCTGGTTTTGGCTCGCGGATTTTTTTAATTCCTGGAATTTGGCGTTGATGAAAAAAAGAAGAATCACGAAGCCGACGGCGACAAGAATAATTAAAACAAAAAGGTTCATAGAAATTGGTTTAAAATATAGGTTAATGCACGATGGGCACAAAGGCGAAGCCGGGAATGATTTTTTTTCGGGTTTTGCCTGAGGGCATTTTTTTTATCAGGCGAAGATCGTGCTCGTCTGTCGGGAAAACAAAACGGCCCGGGGCTTTAAGTTTTTTGGTTAATTCTTTTACGTCGGGCGCGCGGCTAAAGGCGGCACTGCTTAAGATTCTATCAGGATAAGGAATATTAGCCAAAATATCCTGATAGTCTTTATTATATAAAGAGATGTTTTTATAGGGAAATTTTTTTAAATTTTTGTTCGCGAAAGCGGCCAGGCGCGGATTTATTTCCGTGGCGATGACCTGGCCTTTGGGGCCGACGATATGGGCCAGCAGGGCGCTTGTCCAGCCGGAACCGGAACCAATATCCAGAACTGTCTGACCGGTTTTGACCTTTAAAAGTTCAAGCATAATCACAACCGTGGCGGGCTGGGAGATTGTCTGACCCTGGAAAATAGGCAGGGGCCTGTCGGCGTAGGCAAGGGCCAGGAGTTCCAGGGGAACGAAATCAGCCCGGTCGTTTTCTAAAAAAGCCCGCTTAATGGATTTTGTTTTAAGAACCTGGCTTGACCTTAAATGTTCGTAAAGAGAGTCAAGAGAACCGGGAGACATACATTAAAAATATTTTTTATCTTTTAGCTCTTCAGGGAAATACCGCTGCTTTTCTTTCCAATTATAGCGGGGCGAATATTTATAGCCCTGCCCATATTTTAAGTCTTTCATGAGTCTGGTGGGAGCGTTTCTTATATGCAGGGGCACGGGCAGGCTGCCGTATTTTTTAGCGTCTTGTCTGGCTTGATGCATGGCTTTGTAGGCGGAAACGCTTTTTTTAGATTTAGCCAGATAAGCCGCGCAATGAGCTAAATGAACGTCGCATTCGGGCAGGCCTAAAAAATGACAGGCCTGATAAGTTGAGATCGCGAGCATTAAGGCGCTGTTATTGGCCAGACCAATATCTTCGGAAGCGAAACGCACCAGTCGGCGGGCGATATATAAAGGGTCTTCCCCGCCTTCAAGCATGCGGGCCAGCCAATAAAGCGCGGCGTCAGCATCACCGCCGCGCATGGATTTATGCAGGGCGGAAATGATATTGAAATGTTCTTCGCCGTTTTTGTCGTAAAACAGGTGGCTTTTTTGAAAAATTTCTTTTATAAGGTCTCTGTTGATTGGCTTTTTGCTTTTTATGGCAAGCTCCAGGGTATTGATGGCGGTTCGGGCGTCGCCGTTTGAAAGATAAGCGATGAGATTCAGCAAGGGCCGGGAGATTTTGCGGCCGGGTTTAAATTGTTTGACGGCGTTTTGCAGGATTTTTCTTATAGCGGCCGGAGCGAGTCTTTTTAGGACAAAAACGCGGGTGCGGGAAAGAAGAGCAGAATTCACCTCGAAGCTGGGGTTTTCCGTGGTGGCGCCGATTAAAGTTACTGTGCCTTTTTCAACGTAAGGCAGAAGAATATCCTGCTGTTTTTTATTAAAGCGGTGAATTTCATCGATAAAAAGAATGGTGGCCTGATTTTTTTTTAAAAGTTCTTGAGCGCGGCTGATAATTTTTCTTACTTCTCCCACGCCTGAAGTGGCGGCGGAAAAATTAACAAACTCTTTATGAGTGGCTTTGGCGATAACACTGGCTAAACTGGTTTTACCTGAACCGGGCGGACCCCAGAGAATCATGGAAGGAATATTATCCAGTTCTACGGCTTGAGCTAAGAATCTATCTTTGTTTAATAATTCTTCCTGTCCGATAAGATCAGATATTTCTTTGGGTCGAAGCTGATCGGCCCAGGGACGGACAGTGATTTGGCGTCTTGTTTTTGGTTTGATAGAATGAGTCATGGTTTTAGTGTAACAGGTTCGAGAAGGAAAGTTGAGGCCCAGCAGGCTAAGGGAAAGACAGGAGAACTAGCGAACCGCGACGGTTATTTTTTGAACAAATTTATAAAACAAAAATAATGAGAAACCGCATTGGATCGATAGTTTTAGGCGGCCTTTCGGTATTTATGGCTTTAGCTGGCTGGTGGTCTTTATATGATTATCTGGAAAATGACAGTAATCGCTGGGTATATTTTTTGCTCTTTTTTGCCGGCTGGCTGGTGTTTATTTTAATTTTAACCCTTATCTCAATAAGATACGCCACAGGCACATTTCTTATCAGTGTTTTGCCGCCCTGTTTGTTTTTGTTTAACTGGCATTTGGGTCTGGTTGTTTTAGGCGCCACGGCGGTTTTTTACACAGGAATGTTAAGGATTAAAAGCTATAAGCGAAACGCGATTCAGATGAGAGCCGGGCAGATTATTCCAGTAGGTTATTCTTTCGTAACCACCGGGCTTTGTCTGGTGATGGGGGCAACTTATTTTTTTTGGACCCAGAAAAAACATGACCTTAACAAAGAGCCCATAGAATTAGACCCGGCGGTTTCAGAACAAACGACGGAAACGATTTTCAAGATAGGAGACAAGGTATTGGGAGGCAGATGGATCGCGCGGGACTGGAATATGACCGCGGATGAAAAAGCCAGTGAATCGCTGAAAAATGAGCTTAAAGAAGCGGGAGAATACAATGATGGCGCGGAAATTCCTAAAAATCTCATTGACAGCCAAAGAGTAGCGCTTAGTGAACAATGGGGAGTCGCGGTTTCAGGGGATGAAAAAATGTCAATTGTTTATAATAAACTTTTGAATAAATGGCTGGAGCAGAGATTCAAGGTAAATAAAAATATAAATCAGGGGCATGTTTCTTCTTTTTGGGTCGCGGCTGGAATGTTCATTACTTTAAAAGCGGCTGGATGGATTATCCGCCTGCCGCTTATTATTGTGGTTGCTATCATATTTAACCTGCTGACAAAAACCGGGATGCTGGATGTTCGGAGAAAACAGGTAATCGCGGAGCGGGTCTAATTGATAATCTTTCGATATATTTTTTGAAGCTCTTTTGGGGTGGCTTGCGGTCCTTCTTTGGAAGTGAGCCAGCCCTGGTATTTTTTGAAAAATGCGGGCTGGTAAGACGGGAAGGTTTGGTTTTTTGATTTTTTATAGCTCCAGAGCGGATAGAGTTTGAGATGGGCGTGATCGATTTGAGTGCCTTCCATGATCATGGCCGTACGTTCCAGACCTAGTTTTTTATCTAAAAGCCGGGCGGTTTTTTGGGCGGCGGAGATGAGGGCGGCTAATTTTTTAGGTTTTAGGGAGAACGCGTAGCCGGAAGAGTGTTTTTTGGGGATCACAACACACATGCCCGGGGTGTTGGGGAAAATACCAAGAAAAGCCAGGTGATTTTTGTCTTCCCAGATTTTATAGCTGGGCAGTTTGTTTTGAGCGATTTTACAAAAGACGCAGTCCATGGCTAATATTCAAATTTAAAATATTCTCTCCATATCTTATACAGCCGGGCCGTGGCAATAACATCGCGCATATTATATTTGGCGATTTCCAAATAATAGCCTTTTTGGAAAAGTTTTCCCACGTCGTTGCCGGAGATGCCCTGATCTTTGGGGCTTTTTACGCCAAAAGCCCGGCAGACCAGCTGTAATTTTGGCTTAGAATAAACCGCGCCATAAAAAGTCATCTGGTCCATGAGATCCACGTGTTTCGCTTTTAGATCCTGACTCCGGTAATAACGGTTGCTCATGATGTTTTTGGTGGGTTTTACTCGATTTACGGCCGAGCGAATAATTATAAAGGGGACGTCAAAAGATTGGCCGTTATAGGTGACAAATTCATCGTATTTTTCGGCCGCGGTCCAAAAATTTTTAAGAATGGTTTTTTCATCGGCCGCGACAAATTCAATGTTTCTTTTTTTCGGATTTCTTATCTTCTTGCCCGGGGCCTGGAAATAAACGGCGCCTTTTTGGGTGTCAGGATTATAGATAGCGATAGAAACTATCTGACCGGTTAAAGGAGACAGTCCCAAGCGTTCTTTGACGCGATCGACGTTTTTTTTGTATTCGGTTTCAGACATTGATTCGCGTTCAATCCAATAGGTAAGGGCTTGTTTGGTTTCTTTATCCATTTTCTGATAGTCTTCGCCGATAGTTTCGATGTCAAAAACTAAGCTGGGCATAGGATAGGTTTGGTTTGTTAATTTTTTGGTATTTTTAGTATAGCAAATAATTATGAAAAGAATATAAAGGGTCTGTTGCCAAATAGCATTTCTACTGCAATTTCCATTTTTCGGTCAAATTCGTAACGAAATGCTATTTGGCAACAGACCCATAAAATTAGGGCTTGGTTTGGTTTTGGCTTGACTTTTATTTGTTTTGGGTATATATTCAAAATAGAAAGATAATTATTAACCTTGAAAGGGGGTGGCTAACATGCCAGGTCTAAATGGAACCGGTCCCTTAGGAGAAGGCCCGATGACCGGCGGGCGAATAGGTTTTTTAGGCAGAGGATTAGGAGCCGGCAGAGGATATTCCAGAGGAAGATTCCCAGGATGCAGATTACTCCAGAGAAGATTACCGAAAAAGGAAGAACTGGAGATTTTGAAAGAAGACGCGGAAATCTTAAAAGAGGATTTGGAGGCGACAAATGAAAGAATAAAGGAACTCGGAAAGTAAACTGAATCGCCGGGGAACATGCAGGATGAGAAGATCATTCTGCATGTTTTGTTCGGGGTTTAAGTATGATGGGTCTGTTGCCAAATAGGCTTTCGTTACGAAATTTCCAATCTTCGCGGCAAATTCGTAAAATAATTTTTGTAGTTTAGCCTCAGCTAAGCGAAAAAATTTTTTACGAATTTGACCGAAAAATGGAAATTGCAGTAGAAATGCTATTTGGCAACAGACCCATGATAGCTTAGAGTATAATTAACTTAAAAAACAAATGACAAGGCCGAGAAAATTTAGAAGAGTGTGTTTTAGACCGCGGGTGGTCTATTTTAAACCGCGAGGCGTTCCCATGAGAGCATTGGAAGAAATTGAAATTAGCCGGGAAGAATTAGAAGCTTTGCGTTTAAAATACGTAAAAAATTTTGAACAAATTGAATGCGCCAGGCAAATGGAGATCTCACAAAGCACTTTTCAGCGATTGCTCTCCCGGGCTAATAAAAAGATCGCTCAAGCGCTAATTCGGGGAAGAGCGATAAAGATTGTTAGCAGTAATAATTTGGGCAATAATTTATACGCTTGATTATTCCTTAAAAACTACTTAAACTTTAAGGAAATTTCGGGAACTAGTATACCGGCAGTACGCGCCCATGGGGTGGGTGTAGACTGGGTTCGATTCCCAGGTTCCCGACCGGATAAAGGATTTATTATCTTAGATGGAAAAAATAAAGAGAAAAAACAGATTAATTGTTTTGGCCGCGGTGGGAGGATTGATTTTAGCTTTGGCCTGGGGAGTCGTAAAATTAAAAAATAAAGAAAATAAAACGCAGACGCCGGAGAGGCAGGAGGATAAAATTTCAGAGCAGGATTGGCAGGAAGAAATTAAAGAAGAAGATTTGGCGCAAGCACGAGACAGTGAAGAGAATAAGGCCGGTCAGGAGGAAACTGAAATTTTTATCGGTTCGACTTTTTTTCGGGAAACTAATTGCCCGGGTTGCGACAGGATTGAGACAAATATAAAAAAAGCGGAAGAAAGCGAGGAAATAAGAATAGGGATAAAAAATATTAATAGAGACAAAAGAGCTTTTAATGAAATGCGAGAAAAAGGTGCTTATTGCGAAGTTGAATTTAATGAAATAAAAGTACCGATGCTATGGATTGAAGGAGACGAGGGAGAGGAAGGAGATGGAGAAAAAGGCGAGTGTTACTGGGGAGAGCGGGAAATAACGGGTTTTCTTGAAGAATTTCTTTAATTTATAAAAAATAAAAAATGAAGAAAAAGGCGGGTTTTTGGGGAATTTTAAGTTTTATTTTTATATTTTCTTTCGCCAGACAAGCCTGGGCCGTGTGTCCTATCTGCACGGTGGCCGTGGGAGCGGGCGTGGGACTTTCCAGGTGGCTTGGAATTGACGACACGATAACCGGCACCTGGGTCGGGGCTCTGATGGTTTCTCTTATCTTCTGGAATCTGGCCTGGTTTCACAAAAAAAACTGGAATTCTTTGACTTTAAAAACACTGGCGGTTTTTGGCTGGTTCGCGCTTATAATGGGGCCCTTGTTTTTATATGATATTGTGGGGCACGCGGGAAACCAGTTGTGGGGCATAGATAAACTGCTTTTAGGCATAATGCTGGGGAGCGCTATTTTTCTTTTGGGTTCGGAAATTCATTTGTTTTTAAAGAAGAGAAATCATGATAAATCATTTTTTGTTTTTCAAAAAGTAATCGTGCCTATAACATTGCTTGGTTTTTTGAGCTTGTTTTTTTATTTAACAACTAAATAACTTATAAATTTATGAAGAGAAAACATATGGTAAAAAATCCGGTGAAGGATTTTAATCAATTAGTGGAGAAAGTGGACAACATGAAGAAGAAAGACAAGATGGATCTTTCGAGTGATCAAGATTTGAGCGTGGCAATTATGAATCTAGTAAGCATTGAAGAGCATTTTTTCTTTACCGGAGTTAAAACCGGAAAGACCAGATACTATATTCTCTTAAAACAGGTAAGAGAAATCAGGAAATCGCTTTTAAAAAGGATTATAAAAAATTACGAGGGAGAGGTGTGGTGTATTTCAAAACATCTTTTGGCCGCTTCGATGCGCTTGATGGAAGTAGGAACCAAACAGCTGGGAATGGGAAACAAAAAGACAGCCAGGGATTTATTTACTAAATCATTTGATCTTTATTCACTGTTTTGGGGGCTAAATATGAATCTGGTAGGGGTGGACGGAGTGAAGAAGATCGGAGGCAAGCAATTAAGCAAGCGCGATAAAGGTAAACAGGGGGTCATGGGTAAAATGAGAGATTTAATAAAAAAAGCGATTGATTGTTGTTTAGAGTAGTTACAACTCCCCTGCTCTAATATTTTTTCTAATTTCTTTCATTAAGTCCAGGTAGAACTTAATATTGTGCAAACTTAGCAGGCGAGGGGACAGGTAGTCCCCTATTTTTAGAAGATAACTTAAATACGAACGGGTGTAGTTTCTACAAGCCGGGCAGGCGCAATTTTTGTCCAAGGGGGTTTTGTCGAACAGGAACTCGGCTCTTTGGAGGTTAATAGCCTGGAAAAATCCGGGCCGGCCCAGTTTCTTTTTTTTGTCTCTTAAAAAAACTCGTCCATGACGGCCTTCACGGGTGGGAATAACGCAATCAAACATATCCACTCCCCTTTGGACGGCCTGGACAATGTTGTCCGGATAGCCTACGCCCATAAGATAGCGGGGTTTGTTTTGGGGGTAAGCGGGCAGGACTTTTTCGAGCATGGTATAAACTGTTTTTAAGGGGGCCATGCCGCCATAACAATAGCCGTCAAAATCCATTTTTCTAAGCTCCTCAACGCAGCTTAGGCGAAGGTCCAGGAAGCGGTCGCCCTGACCCACGGCAAAAAGCAACTGGCTATTTTTATTTTTTTTATGCTGGGCGAGACAGCGTTTGGCCCAGGAAATGGTGTGCTTGACCGCCTTTTCCACTTGGGATTTTTTTGGAGAATAAGGAGTGCATTGGTCAAAGGCGATCATAATGTCGGAGCCGATGGCTTTTTGCGTGCGGATTGATTCTTCAGGCGTGAGAAATCTCCGGGTGCCGCTTTTGGGGTCTTTGAATTTAACTCCCTGATTCGTGATAGTATTGTGTCTGGCTAAACTAAAAACCTGATAACCGCCGGAGTCGGTAAGAATCGGCCCGGACCAATTCATGAATCGATGGAGACCGCGGATGGATTTTAAAAATTCACGGCCGGGTTTGACCATGAGATGATAAGTGTTAGCCAGAATAATTTTGGTTTTCAGGTTTTCTAATTCAGTTGAACTTATGCCTTTTACTACCCCTCTGGTAGCAATGGGCATAAAAAAAGGCGTCAGAAGACTGCCATGACCTGTTTTAAGCCGCCCCAGGCGGGCCTGGCTTTTTTTGGATTGGAATATTAGCTGAAAAGACATGTTTTATTTATTCCGTGTCAGAGCTGTCTACTGATTCTTCACTGGTGGTGCTGTCCCCTGCTTCTTGAGCTTCTTGAGCTGATTCCCGCGTCTCTTCCGTCTTATCGCCTTGAGAAGAATCTGTGGAGGCTTGAGCCGCTGACTCGGGTTCGGATTTTGTTTCCGGTTCGGTTATAGTCGAGTCCTGCACGACGTCAGGTTTTTTTGCCAGGCCAATTTTTTGAAGTAATTCTTTGAGGCCCATGGGAGTTTTATTTTAAAAATTATTTGATAATAGCGAATAGTGTTTTAAATCTAACAGGAAAATTTAAAAAAGAAAAGCTTTCATTGTTTGGCGGCTTTTAATTGGACCTGCCTTATGGCGATGGGGATGCTGGAATTTTTTGGAAAAATATTCTGGGCTTTTTTCAAAATTTCCATGGCTTTATCATAATTCTTTTCTCGCGTATAGAGGCTGGCCAGAGCAAAATAGGAAAAAATGAAGCGCTGGTCAATTTGTATGGCTTGTTCAAAGGATGAAATAGCGGCTTGAGGCTGGTTTAATTCTTCATATATCCTGCCCAGATTATGATAAGGCGGAGCTGATTTTTTTTGCTGATCAAGCTGAATGGCTTTCTGGTAAGCGAAAAGAGCCTGTTCGTATTGTCGGTCTTGGGCGTAGGCCATGCCCAGGTTATTCCAGACGCGCAGGCTTTGGGGATTGTATTGGATGATGTTGTTATAGAAAGTTACGGGATCGCGCCAAACGCGGTTTCGATTGACGGTCTGGAAAGAGAAGAAGCCCAAATAAGCGGCGGCGATCAGGGAAAAAGTAATAAGGGAAAAGGGCCGGAGCTTAATCTGGGAAAAAATATCCTGAATGAGAAAGATAAGGAGTAAAAACAGGCCGATAAGCGGGAGATACAGATAATGTTCGTAAAAAAGTCCGCTTACCGGGAAGAGGATGCCTGAGGCGGGAAAGAGGGTGACAAGAAACCAGAGCGCGGCAAAACTTAGATAAGGCTTGGTCCTTCTTTTTAAAAAAGCAAGGGTTAAAAGCGCGGCGACAATGATAAGTCCTAAAAGACTTAGCAAGTGAAAGAAATTTTTGTTAAAATCGGCCAGCCTTTCCATGTGAAGATTATGAGGCAGAAAGCTAAGATAAAGATATTGGGGCAGGATTTTTAAAAAAGTGGCGGCTCTTATTAATATGCTTTGAGTATATAGATTGGGCTGGCCGTAAAGATTAAAAGTGTCGGAAAAATTGAGCACGGTTTTTCTTAAGAGGGCGTAAACAGCCGCGACTAAAAAATAGGGCCAAATCTTTTTCAGCGCGACGGCTTGAGTAAGGCGCTTAAGGCTGGGTTTTCCGGCCGGACGATTTTTGAGGGAGCGCTGTTTGAAAAACAAGTAGAGGTTTACAAGCACGATGAGCGCGGGGAAAACAAGGGCGTTTTTTTCTTTGGTCATTAAAGATAAAATAAAAAGAGCAAGGGTAAGCCTTGTTTTTTTATTAAGATAGGAAATAAGGCCAAGAAAAACTAAAAACGCGGAGAGCGGATCAGCGCGGCCGGAAACATAGGTTACGGCTTCGGTTTGCAAAGGGTGAATGAGAAAAACAAGAGCGCAAAAAAAAGCCGCGCTTTTATTCTTGAAAAGCTTCAAAAGGAGAAAGAAAAGAGCGACAGCCGCGGATATATGAAGAACAGCATTAGTAAAATGATAGCCAGGCGCCCAGTCCCGCCAGAGACGCCATTCAAGAGAATAAGTGATAAGAAGCAGGGGGCGCCAATAATTACTGTTTAAGCCGGCGCCGGCGATAAGATTTTCCTTGAAAAAGTTTTCAAAATTTTCTAAATCCTTAATATAGGCGTTATTTAAAATAGCGTCCTGGTCGTCCCAAAAAAGCTGATTGGGAAATGAGTTGGCGTAAATTAAAAAGCCAAAAACAACAAGAATCAGGACCAGGCGCCTGGCGGATAACTTAGCGGAAAAAATTTTTTTGAAAAAAAAGGGCGCGGCAGGCAAAGATATTTTTAAGAATTGGCGAACGCCGGAAGCGTTTATTAGAATAATATTAAACTAACTTTGGGAAAAAACAAAAAAGACACTTGAGGCGTCTTTTTTGTTTTTGACCGATTGGACAGGGTGATCGTTCATGCCAATGACTTCACTGGCCGCCACAACCGGCAACTTGCCT
>JAHKAQ010000089.1 GCA_018825765.1 Patescibacteria group bacterium | reverse complement strand
GAATTTTTTGGAGTGGCAAAAAAAGTGGAAACCAGGGCCAGGTCTAATTTTTTCGATTTATCTAATCTTTAAGCTGGTTTTTGGCGATAGGCTCAATATTTAAAAATTTAAGATGCCACGCATAGCCAGTAAGGCTTTATTTTTTAATTATAAATTATTTTTGGCCGCTATTTTTTTAATGGGCCTGGGTCTTTTGGCTATTTATAGCGTTTCTTTTAATGATCAAGGGTTTAATAATTTTAAAAGGCAGATTGTTTTTTCGCTTATCGCCTTGTTTGTTTTTTTGGCGGTTAGCCGCTTGAATTATGGAATTTGGGAAAATTACGCCCGCGGTTTTTACTTGATTGGGATAATTTTGATGTTTCTGGTTCTTTTCATAGGAGAGAAGAAGCATGGAACCTATGGCTGGCTGGGGTTTGCTTCTTATCATATTCAGCCGATTGAGGTTATGAAGATAGGAGTTATCCTTATTTTGGCTAAATATTTTTCAAAAGTCAGGATGGATGATAAGCGCTACCGTCATATTTTTATATCAAGCACTTATTGTATTTTGCCGATTGTGCTGGCTCTTTTTCAACCTGATTTTGGTTCGGCCGCGATTATTGGATTTATCTGGTTTTTGATTGTGCTTACCTGGGGGATGAGGCGCCGGTATTTAATATATATGATGGCCGCGGTTTTGTTGCTGGGCGTTACTTTATGGTTGTTTTTTTTAAGGCCATATCAAAAGGCCAGGATCGCGGTTTTTTTGAATCCAAATGACGATCCTATGGGAAGCGGCTATCATGTTTTGCAGTCAATAACGGCTATTGGGTCAGGGAGAATATGGGGCAAAGGACTGGGCTATGGCTCCCAATCCCAGCTTCATTTTTTGCCTGAAGCGCATACTGATTTTATTTACGCGGTTATTGGCGAGGAACTGGGTTTTGTGGGTATCGCGGGTTTGATTCTGGGTTTTGCTTATCTTTTTTGGGAAATGTATAAAATAGCGGTAAAGAGCGCGGATAATTTCGGCAGATTTATAGTGGTGGCTGTGATTGCCATGTTTTTTGCGCAGTTTTTAGTGAATACAGGCATGAATATCGGGCTTGTTCCGGTAACTGGCTTGCCTTTACCTTTTGTTTCTTATGGAGGAAGCGCTCTGGTGGTAGAGCTTTTTTTACTGGGCCTGGTTTTTAATATAAGTTCGGTGAGCCGGAAGTCAGAGGGATATCGGTAAACAGGAGGCGCTGTCCGGCATGAGATCCATTAAACTTGTTTTTCTTGACGCGGTCAGGCCGAGTGTTAATATAATTTTAGAGTTAATAAAGACAATAATGAATGAGAATCAGGAAAAAAGTTCGATTTTTAAAATTCCGGAAGCGTGTCCGGTTTGTCTTAGCGGGTATTACGGCACCAGGGGAAGCCTGGTAAAAAGCAGGGGAAGGTCCATGATTATTCACATTACTTGCCCAAAATGCGAAACTTCAGTAATATCAAATGTTTCCCTGGGAGGTATAGGAATGATGGCCGTGGGCATGTTAAGCGATCTTGGTAAAGAGGATCTTTTTTTAATAAAGGATCAGCAAGCCCTGACGGTGGACGATGTTTTGGAAATTCATGAAATTATGGAGAAAAAGCAATGCTTAAGTTTTAATAAATGATGAATGATAAGCAAAGTTACTTTAAGGGCTCAAAAAAGAGCCAAAAATGATAGGCCAGAAAGCTTGCGGAATAAAGGATATGTCCCGGCTGTTGTTTATGGTCCAAAAACTAAGTCTTTGGCGCTATGTTTTGATATTAAGCAGGTGCCGGTTATTGAAAAGGAAGCGGGAAAGGCGACTATTTCTAAATTGGAATTAGGAGACAGCAGGAAGGCTATAAATGTGATTATTCAGGATTTGCAATATGATAAATTGACTGATCAATTATTGCATGTTGATTTTTACGAAGTTGACATGAGTCGGGAAATCGAAACTGAAGTTCCGCTGGAATTTATGGGAGTTTCCCAGGCGGTAAAGGATATGGGTGGTGTTTTTTTGAAGAACGAGGAAGAAATTTCAGTGAAATGTTTGCCAGCTCATTTGCCGGAAAAAATAGAGGTGGATATTAGCAGTTTAAAAACGTTTGACGACGTGATCTATATTAAAGATCTTAATATTCCGCAAGAAGTCGAGGTTTTAAACGGACAGGATGAAGTGGTGGCAATGGTTTCTGAACCGAGATCGGAGAAAGAAATTGAAGAGTTAGACAAGGAAGTAGAAGAAGACGTTGAGCAAGTGGAAGGAGTAGAAGACAAAGAAGAAGAAGAAGCTGAAGGAGAAACGGGGGAAGAAAAAGAGAAAAAAGAACCGGAAAAGGAAGAGCAGGGAGCAAAAGAAGAAAAATCCGGGGAAAAATAAAACTGGAAAAACAGAGTGAAAAACAGGATAAAAAAGAGCCGGGTAACCCGACTCTTTTTTATTAACCAGTTATTGTTATAATAGGCATTATAATAGACGCGCGTTTAAATATGGCTAATGGTTGTTTTTTTTGTAAAAAATAAACAAAGATTAAAATTTGAATTGTTTTTTTTAGGAATTTTTTTTGTCGCCGGGCTTTTTTTATTTTCTTCAGGCCGCTGGTCCGGGGCGCGGGCGGCTGCGGATACGTCCGGGGATAGCGCGGCAGAAACAGCGGCCGGGCAAGACGAAGAATTATCCGAGGAAGAGAAAAAGCAGGAAAT
>JAHKAQ010000088.1 GCA_018825765.1 Patescibacteria group bacterium | reverse complement strand
TTTGGTTTTTTTATCTTTTTCTGTCCTTTCAAATACTTTACCGTAATTGATTTTTGATTCTTCAAAGCTTTTGTCAGGGAATCGCTTACCACCACCCGTCCGCCGGCCTCCCCGGCGCCCGGCCCGATATCCACCAGCCAGTCGCTGTTTAACATGGTTTCCTGGTCATGCTCAATCACAATCACCGTGTTATCCCGATCCCGCAGTTCGTTTAAAGTATTTAGCAATTTTTTATTGTCTTTGGCGTGAAGACCAATTGAAGGTTCGTCCAGAATATAGCAGACGCCTACCAGCCCGGCTCCCACCTGGCTGGCCAGACGAATGCGCTGGGACTCGCCGCCGGAAAGCGTGTTAGCTGAACGATTCAGGCTTAAATAGGAAAGCCCCACGTTGTTTAAAAACCTCAAGCGGTTACCTATCTCTTTATTGATTCTTTTCGCGATCAGTTCCTGATTTTTTGTTAATTTTAATTTCAAGAAAAACTCCAAAACCTCATCAATAGAAAGCCTGGCAATCTCGCTTATATCTTTGCCCCCAATCCTGACCAATAAGCTTTCCTTTTTTAAGCGCCGGCCGCCGCAATCTTTGCAGGTTTTTTCCAGCATATATTTTTCAATGTCTTTTCGCACCTTTTCCGACTCAGTCTCCTGATAGCGTTTTTTTAGATACAGAATCAGGCCCTTAAAATTCATCTTCCAGGCGTGCGATCTTCTCATCGCGCGCAAAGTCAAAATCATCGGCTCCTCATCCCCGAAAAGCAGTTTATCCAGCTTGTATTTTGTAATATCCTTTATCCTGTCGTTTAAGGGGATGCGAAGCTCACGCGCCGCTCCCTGAATTATCATGCCCAGCCAGTTGTTCTTTCTGTAACTCCAGGGAAGAATTCCTCCCTGACCGATAGTTTTTGTTCTGTCGGGAATAATGAGTTTTTCTGAAAGCTCGTAATTCTTGCCCAATCCGCCGCAGGAAACGCAAGCTCCGTAAGGACTGTTGAAAGAAAAAGATCGCGGCTCAATTTCACCAAAGCTGAAATTGCAATCCGGACACATCATGTTCTGGTTAAAGCTTATTTTTTTCTTGCCGCAAAAAATATTCACTATGCCGCCGGTTAATTTCAACGCCTGCTCCACGCTTTCTGAAATCCGTTCCAAATATTTGGCTTTAATCTCCAATTCGTCGATTAAAACTTCGATTTTGTGCCGGCTGTAACGGTCAAGTTTTATAAACTTATAGGTTGAAAGCTTTGTGGGCTTATCATTGACTATGGCCTGGGTATATCCCTGTTTGTATAAATTTTCCAGCAAAGTCTGATATTCTCCCTTCTTGCCCCGCACAACAGGCGCGTAAATCTGTATTTTTTTGTTCTCCTCGCATTGCTCCACGATTTCCTCTATCATCTCATCCAGCGTGACCTTTTTTATCTCTTTGCCGCAGTGCGGACAATGCGGCAAGCCTATTTTGGCGTATAAAAGCCGCAGATAATCGTAAATTTCCGTGATAGTTCCCACGGTGGAGCGGGGATTGTGTCCGGTTGTCTTTTGATTGATGGAAATCGTGGGCGCCAGTCCCTCAATCGTGTCCACGTCCGGCTTGTCCATCCTGCCCAAAAACTGCCGGGCGTAGCTGGACAAACTTTCCAAATAGCGCCGCTGACCCTCGGCGAAAATCGTGTCAAAAGCCAAAGTGGACTTACCAGACCCTGAGACTCCGGTAAAAACAATAAACTTGCCCCGGGGCAAATCCAGGTTTATATTTTTCAAATTATGCTCGCGCGCTCCGCGGATAATGATTTTTTTCATAAAATTTAAAGATTTAAGTTTTTTTTGACAATAGGGCCATAATATCATAAAACAAGGGGAAATAAAAGACGGTTCCATTTAACGCGTTATTGCCCTGCCCCAATTTATATACTAAGATAAAAATCACCAGCCCTTAACAATAAACTAAGCCCCCATGCAAGTAAAATTCTATCAAAACAGCTTAAAACTCGATGAAAAAACAAAAAATTACCTTGAACAAAAGGTTCAAAAACTGCAAAAATACTTGAATCATCGAGTAACCATCGCGGAAATCGAAATTGTTCAGGATAAAAAAGGCTATTTTAGGGTAGAAATTCAACTGCGCACGCCAGGCCAGCGCTTCATCGGAGACGAAACCGGCCAAACCATCGAAGCGGCCTGCGACCTGGCTTGCGATGAACTGGCCACCCAAATAAAAAGAACGCTAAACAAAAAAAGAACCCTCAAAAAAAGAGCCCAATTAAGCCTGAAAAAGAAATTCTCCATTGATAAATCCGCCAGATTCTAACCCAAATTATAACCATGTCTTTTCTCTCAAAAATTGCTTCTCTCTTTTCCAATCTAAACGACAAAGAGATTAAAAAAATCCAACCCCTGATTGATAAGATAAACCGTCTTGAAAAACGCTACCAAAGCTTTAGCGACGAAAAAATAAAAGGCAAAACTCAAGAATTCAAAGGCCGCTTAAACAAAGGAGAAACCCTGGATCAGATCCTGCCTCACGCCTTTGCCGCCTGCCGCGAAGCGGCCAAGCGCACCATTTCCCAGCGCGCCTTTGATACCCAGCTTATTGGCGGCGTCGCCCTGCATCAGGGGAAAATCGCCGAAATGAAAACCGGCGAGGGAAAAACTCTGGCCGCCTCCTTTGCCGCTTATCTTAACGCCCTGGAAGGCAAGGGAGTGCACATCATAACCGTAAACGATTATCTGGCCCGCCGCGACACTAACTGGATGGGAGCCATTTATTATTTCCTTGGCCTTTCCACCGGCTGTGTCCAGCATGACACCTCATATATTTATGATCCTAAAATAAAACCCGATCAGGACGAAGTCAGCGTTGAGTATCAAAATCTAACCCAGGTTCCCAGAAGCGAAGCCTATAAAGCTGACATAACTTTTGGCACCAACAATGAATTCGGATTTGATTATCTTCGCGACAACATGGTCTCCCGATTAGCTCAAATGGTTCAAGTAAGAGACCCCAAGGCCCTGGCCAAAGAAGAGCTGAAAAAGAAAAAAAGAGCCGGCAGCCTGTCTGAAAAAGAACTTCTAAAAAAAAGCTACTTGAATTTTGCCATCGTGGACGAAGTGGACAGCATTCTAATCGACGAATCAAGAACCCCGCTCATTATTTCCTCTCCAGACGTGGAATCCGCCCGCCTGTATCAGAAATGCGCTCAAATAGTGCCCCGGCTTGCCGCTGACAAGGATTACAACATAGATGAAAAAATGCAGGCCGTTACCCTGACTGAAAGCGGCATCTCAAAACTTGAAAAACTCCTCTCCCTGGACAATCTCTATACTTCGGGCAATATGCGCTATGTTCACCATGTCCACCAGGCTCTAAAAGCCCATGCCATTTTCAAAAGAGACAAACAATACGTGGTAAAAGACAATGAGGTAATAATCGTGGATGACTTTACCGGCCGCCTCATGCCCGGCCGCCGCTTTTCCGAAGGCCTGCACCAGGCGCTGGAAGCCAAAGAAGGCGTGGCCGTGCAAAAAGAATCCCGCACGCTGGCCACTATCACTTTCCAGAACTATTTCCGTCTTTACAAAAAATTATCCGGCATGACCGGCACCGCCCTGACCTCAGCCGAAGAATTCTCCAAGGTTTACGAACTGGACGTGCTTTCCATCCCCACCAACAAGCAAATGATCCGCCAGGACAAGCCGGATTTGGTTTACAAAAATGAACACGGCAAACTAAAAGCCATCGCCCAGGAAATAAAAAGAAGAAACAAAAAGGGCCAGCCCGTGCTGATAGGCACGATCTCGGTTGAAAAATCCGAAGTTATTTCTAAATACCTTGACCAGCAGGGAGTGACGTATGAAATCCTAAACGCCAAAAACCACGAACGCGAAGCTCAAATAATCGCCCAAGCCGGCCAGAAAAAAGCTGTAACCATCGCTACCAACATGGCCGGCCGCGGCACTGACATAAAGCTGGGAAAAGGAGTGGTAGCGCGAGGCGGCCTGCACATTGTGGGAACTGAAAGACACGAAGCCCGCCGCATCGACAATCAGTTGAGAGGACGCGCCGGCCGCCAGGGCGATCCAGGCAGTTCGCAATTCTACGTGTCCCTGGAAGACGAACTTATGCGCCGCTTCGGCAGTGATAAGATAAAGAGCATGATGGATACCCTGGGATTGCCCGAGGACCAGCCCATTGCCAATAAAATGATCAGCCGTTCCATTGAATCGGCGCAGAAAAAAATAGAAGGCTATAACTTTGACATAAGAAAGCACGTGCTTGAATACGACGACGTGATCAACCGCCAGCGGGAAGTCATCTACCAAAAAAGACGCCAGAATTTGCTGGGCATTCTGGATAGAAAAGAAATCGAGCAAATGATTAAAAAACTGGCGGCTGATTTCGTCACTTTTCACACCCAGGCTGAAGATCAGGCCAAGTGGAACCTGAAAGAAATCTACGAATACGCCGCCTCTCTTTTCCTGGCCCCTGAATCTTTTCTGAATGAACTTGAAAAAACAAGGCAGGAAACAAACCTGGGTCAGGAAGAAAAAGTTAAAAAAATAATCGATCAGGTTTCGCGATTAGCTATCTCGGCCTACAAGCAAAAAGAAAAAGCAATCGGCCAAAACAGCATGAGGCACGTTGAACAGGTGATAATGCTTCGAACAATCGACGCCCACTGGATGGATCATCTGGATCATATTCAGTATTTAAGAGAGGGGATTGGACTTCGCGGCTATGGCCAGCGCGATCCGTTGATAGAATACAAAAAAGAAAGCTTTGATATGTTCCAGGAACTTCTGCAGAACATTCGCCTAAACACCATTGAAACCTTGTTTAAAATAAAGATAGAGAAGAGAAAGCCAGAGGGCAAAGAACAGACCGGAGAAAAAAAACAGCCCAACATCAAGGGCCCGGGTTCGCTCATGGAATTTATCCGCCAGGCAAGGGATGAGCTTATAAGCAAAAATTTAAATTACCAGGGCGCGGACAACTCAAAAAGCCTGCTGGCCCAAGCGCGAGACACGGATGGCGAAACTCAAGCCAAAGCAAGCCCCTCAAGCTCCGAGGAAAAAACCCAAACCCCAATCATCAACCGGGAAAAAATAGGACGCAATCAGCCTTGTCCCTGCGGGTCGGGGAAGAAGTATAAGAAATGTTGCGGGAAAAAATAAAATATGCCTGAATTCAAAGCCCGGCCGGCCCAAATCGCCCAAAAAATGACCAAATATCTCTAGAATTTGACAAAATGACGATTTTAGACTCTAAATAAAAACAGCACCTTTAAATTTTTAATGCAAAAATCTAAGAAAGGAGGACCTTATGTTTAAAATAATATTGTTTATTTTTGGCGGATTTTTTTGTGTTTTCCTTTTTTGTTGTAACTACTTTATATTACCTTTTCTTTTTCTTTGTTTTTTTACGCCAACTATAATCAGCATTGAAAAAAACAAAGAAAAAATATATTCATTATTGATTTTCTCCTCCATTCTTGCTGGAATGGTTATAAGCCTCTGTTTCTTTTTTCTTGTAATGAAAGACAATAGGGGATCAGCCATTTTCCTGTTATCATTTTCCGCCCTTCCTTTTTCTTCGTTTGTTTTTTCAGTTATTATAGGCAAAAAAAAATCATCTTCCTTTCTCATATTCGGATGTTTTTTAGCTTTCATTCTCTGGACGCTCTCCCCGGCTCTCCTGTGTGAAATTCCAGAGGAAGAAGTTTTCAAATCCTCTCTATTCTTCGGCTATCTACTCGGTTCATCCTTTTATCTTTCCTCCTATGTTTCAGAGCCATAACAACTCTTCTTTGCTTTCCAAGCCGCAATCGCGGCTTTTTCTTTTTCTAAGAAGCATAGTTTAGAAAAAAAGTCGCCGCTAAACAACTCTTTTTTAAAAAACCTATGCCTCATCAAGGCCAAAATTCCCAAAGCGAAGCAAAGCACCGCCGCGCTCACAACCTCAACCCAACACCTGCTCCGCTCTTTCCTTTTTTTTTCTTCCCCCTATAATGGGTCTATTACCAGAAAATTCCATATCTATCTTCAAGCCAAATACTGATATGAAAAAAATCTATTTTAATCTGGCCTTTATAATCCTCCTGCTTATAGCCTGTTTGGCTATCGCCTCACCAGTCATGCCCGACTTTACCGTTTTCGGGAAAAATATCGGCCAGACCTTAAGAGATACAAAAATAAAGCTCGGCCTTGATCTAAAAGGCGGTGCCCACCTGGTCTATGAGGCCGACATGTCCCAAATCCCCGAAGAAAACCAAAAAGACAGCCTAAGCGGCGCCAGAGACGTAATCGAAAGACGCGTCAACGCCTATGGCATTTCCGAACCGCAAATCGTGACCAACAAAACCGGCGACCAATACCGCATTATCGTGGATCTGGCCGGCATAGACGACATAAGCGCGGCCATAAAAATGATCGGCCAAACCCCGATTCTGGATTTCCGTGAAGAAAAAACCCAGGAGGATCTGGCGCTTTCTCCGGACGAACAGAAAAAAGTCCAGGAACAAAATCAGAAAATAAAAGAACAGGCCCAAAACATTTTACAAAAAGCGCTTCAAGCAGAAGATTTTTCCTTCCTGGCCAAAGAATTTTCCCAGGATCCAGGGAGTAAAGAAAAGGGCGGCGACCTGGATTTTGTGAAAAAAGGCGATTTAATACCTGAATTTAAACAGGTGATTTTTAACCAGGATTTCCCAAAAGACACGGTCTGGCCCGAACTAGTCAAAAGTTCAATCGGTTTTCACATCATAAAAAAAACTGATCAAAGAGGCGAGGGGGACGACCAGGAAATACGCGCAAGCCATATTTTGTTTTTCACCCAGGACGAAAACGCGCAACCGGTCACAAATCAGGACCAGCTTTTTAAAATCACCGCTCTTACCGGTAAAAATTTAGACAACGCCCAGGTAATCTTTGACCAGAACACCCAGGAACCCCAGGTAGCGCTTCAATTTGACACAGAGGGCACCAGGCTCTTTCGAGAAATCACCCAAAGAAACGTGGGCAAGCGCGTAGCTATTTATTTAGACGGCCAGCCCGTTACCATCCCCACGGTTCAATCTGTAATCCCGGATGGCCGGGCCGTAATAACCGGCTCGCAAAACGTGCAGGAAGCCAATGAACTGGCCAAACGGCTGAACGCCGGCGCCCTGCCCGTGCCAATTGAACTCGTAAGCCAGGAAAAAGTCGGCGCGAGCCTGGGCGGCGTCTCGCTCCAAAAAAGCCTCAAAGCCGGCCTGCTCGGTCTGTGCGTTGTTTCCGGTTTTATGCTTGTATTTTATTTAAGCTTTGGACTGGTAGCAGTCTTTGCCCTTATAAGCTACAGCGTAATCATGGTAGCCATCTTTAAAATTCTAGGCATTACCTTAACGCTTTCCGGCATCGCCGGCTTTATTCTTTCTCTGGGCATGGCTGTTGACGCCAACATCCTGATTTTTGAGCGCGTAAAAGAAGAACTAAAACAGGGCCAAAACAGTTCCCAGGCGCTGCAAAACGGCTTCAAAAGAGCCTGGAATTCGATTCGGGACGGCAATGTCTCCACCCTTATTACCTGCTTTATTTTAGCCGGCCTGGGAACCGGCATGGTAAAAGGATTCGCCATCACCTTAGGCATCGGCGTAGCGCTTAGCATGTTCAGCGCAGTGTTTATTACCCGAAACATTCTCCAGGTTCTTGATCGTTTTTTATCTAAATTCCTTATTATTGGATTCAATAAAAAACTAAGAAAGTGATCCCATGAATTTTATTTCCAAAAGTAAAATCTTCCTTGGCATCTCAGCCGCTCTGGTGCTTTTAAGCATCCTGGCTCTTTTAATCTGGGGCCTAAAACCAGGCGTGGATTTCACCGGCGGCTCGCTCATGAGGATTGAGTTTACAGAAAACAAGCTTGCCAATGATCAAATACAAGAGATCTTTAGCTCCGATCAGGAAAAATTCGGCCAGGTCCAAATCCAGCCCGTGGGTCAAAAAGAAGTCATTTTAAAATTCAAAAACATAGACGAAGCCGCGCACCAGGAATTATTGAAAAAAATAAAAGAAAAAACCCGGGCTTTTTTCTCAACTCCCCCGGAAACACAAAAGGAGCTGGTCCAAGAGGTAAAATTCGAATCAATCGGTCCTTCCATTGGTCAGGAACTAAAGAGAAAATCCATACTCGCGGTAATTATTGTTATTTCCTGCATTATCGCCTATATCGCCTGGGCCTTTCGCGCGGTTTCTAACCAGCTTAATAAATACGAATCCGTAAGATACGGTCTTATCGCCATTATCGCGCTTGTGCATGACATTATAATCACCCTGGGCGTGTTCTCCTTTCTGGGCCGCTTCCTAAACGTGGAAATCGACACTTTTTTTATCGCCGCCCTGCTTACCATCCTGGGCTACTCGGTAAACGACACTATTATCATTTTTGATCGCATCAGAGAAAACATCGGC
>JAHKAQ010000087.1 GCA_018825765.1 Patescibacteria group bacterium | reverse complement strand
CGAAAAAACGAAAAATTTTTTCTCCCTCTATTTTAAAAAACATGCATAAAGAAATTTTGGCGCCGGAACAAATTGACCTTTTGCCTTTGATAAAAAAATTCCACAAAAACTTCGGCCTGGTGGGAGGTACGGCCATTGCTCTTCAAATTGGACATCGGCGATCAATTGACTTTGATCTTTTTTCGCTGGAAGAATTTCATAACGCAAATATCAGAAAAATCATCGCCGAAAATGGTTTTGAAATAGAAAATATTTACCAGGATGAGCTGGGGCAGTTTACTTTTTTGGTGAACGGCGTTCAGTTGACTTTTCTCCATTACCCTTTTCGGATTAAATTTAGCAAGACGTTCGAAAAATTAATCAGAATGCCGGATTTATTGACTTTAGCCGCTATGAAGACTTACGCGCTGGGGAGAAGGGCCAAGTGGAAAGATTATGTTGATTTATATTTTATCCTGAAGCGCTACCATTCTTTGGAAAAAGTCGTCAAAAGGAGCCAGGCTATCTTTAAAAAAGAATTCAACGAGAGGATAGTCAGGGAGCAGCTGGCTTATTTTAAAGACATTAACTACACGGAAAAAATTGTTTTTAGGCCGGGTTTTAAGGTTAGCGAGCAGGAGATAAAAAAGGAATTGATCGGTTTCAGTTTAGAATAGTGTTTTTAATTCCGATTATTTCTCTCATCACCCGGTTCCAACTGCTTCCCACGAGGGCTACCGCAACAGAAAAAAGCCGGACTTATTCCGGCTTTTTTCTATGGAAAAATATTTAATTCGTTCAAATTATTTTAATATTTTCTTTTCTAATGCTCTTACTTTCTCTAAAATATCAGCTTTGATTGCCTCCCAATTGATTTCCACGTGCATTTTGGGCATTGGCTCATTATCTGCATCGGAAAAATAAGCTAAAGATTTCAATAAATGGTATTTATTATCCAAGCCTTTACCGTATTTTAAATGATATTTTAAATATAATTCTTCTAAGTCAAATTCTTTTAATAAAAAATGTAAATCAATAAAGTCTTTTTTGTTTCCCCTACTGGCAATCGCTTCTAATTTCATAAGCGCGATATCAAGCTTTGAGGCTAAATTTATATTCTCATAATCCAATAATTCATTAACCAGGTTATATTTATAAAAGAAAAAGGATACCTGGACATCATTTAATTGACCGTTGATTGTATCTTTATCGCTACTAAATAATTCAAATTTTCCTATTTGCTCCAGATCTTGAATAATGTTGGTAGTATTAAATTTTTGATTTGAGAAAAAATCAAAGTCAATGGACTCTCTGTGGCCGATTTGTAAAGCCAAAGAAGTTCCGCCGGCTAAATAGAAATTCTTTAACCATTTTTTTCCGGCTAATTCTACAAATATTTTTTTTTGCTTTTCAGGTAAAATTTCTATAAACAAATTATTTTTATCCATATTAATTTTAGTTAAACCGGATCTAAGATGATCTTCCAAAAATTTCGGGTCTTTTTATCTAAATTACGGCTTTTTTTGATTACTTCCAAAAGATTTTTACTAGAATATGTTTTTCGAACCCATTTTACTGCTTCTTCATTGCCAAAATTTAAAACGCGTTCAATAATAAAAAAATAGTTATTTTTTTCGTCTATTTGCTTTAAATCAACATCCCAAAAATATTTATTTAATTTATTGTCAATCATTGTCCTGGTTTTAAATTAATGAATTCCTTGACGCAAAACATTTTTACCTATGTTTTTATTATATCAACAATTTAGGAATCATTCCAGAAAAACGGAAAAGGTGTTGTTTTAATTTTAAACTGTTATCTTCCCTGGCCCCATTTTAAGTAAAATCCCAATTCTTTTAATAATTGGTTCCAACTGCTTAACACCAGGGCTACGAAAATCTAATTTATATTTTCTTATTATTTTTTTCTAACAAATTCTTCGTTTTCTTTCTGGTTAGAACTTTTTTGCCGGTTTTTTCCTCAATTTCGCGCCTGGCGTTCCCGGCTACTTCTCCACCCTGTTTCGCGACTCGCTTATTTTGATTAAAGGTTTTTGGTTTTTTCTTTTGGGAAATTTCGGTAGTGGTGGCTTCTCCCAGCATATTTAAAATCAATTCCAAATTGGTCATATTGTCTCTTAAATTTTCCTTTTTCAGCCCTTTGAATCTCTTGTATTCTTTAACACTTTTACCGGACCAGGCTTGAGTGATTTCATTAGTTAGGATCGCATACTCCAGACCCTCTTGGATGCCTCTTTTCTCCCATTCGTCCGTCAGTTCTTTTCTAACTTCAATGCTTTTCAATCTCTGATTTATCCATTCCCTGGAATAACCTTTTTGAAGGTAAGTTTTCATCGCTCTATCAATCGTAAGTTCCGGATCTTCGGTTTCTTCAATTCGTTCGTAGCCGACTTTGGCCAACCATATCTTAAAGGGTTCGGCCTTGGGAGATGGAATCGACTGGATGACTCTAAGTAAATCTTCTACGCTAAAACAGTCGGTAGCATATTTTTTTCCGTCCGAAGCTCTAAATTTCAGTTGTACGATTTTTTCGTATACCTCACTTCCTTCTTGCTCTAGTTTTCTTTTTAAATCGCTCCAATACCTTTTAGGAAGTTTAGAGTCAGTTAGAATGGCCACGACATCAATGATCGAAAAATACCACTCTTCTTTTTTCGCATCCCAATATCTTCTAACTTGTTTTTGGTTGAATAAGATAATTGATTTTTCTTTCTTCATGAGCCTGATTTTAGAATATATTTTCAATATAACAGGTTCGGTGAAGTATTCAAATTATTCTTTTTTGGAGCTGAAAACTGACTGTATTCCGTTTTTTTAAAAACCTCAATTCCCTTACCACCCGGTTCCAACTGCTTAACACCAGGGCTACAAAATTAAAAAACCTCCTTCGTAGTGGTTTTTAATTTATAAAAAAATTATTTCTCTAGAAGCTTTTCAATTTCTAATTTTAACTTGGGTAAATCCTTAACAAGAATGCTCCATATAATTGAACTATCTACTTTATCATAACCATGAATAACCCAATTTCTTAAATCAACAATTTTTCTTGCGTTTGAAATCGATATTCCATTATCAATATCTAAAATTTTGCTAATCGCCTCGCCAATTATTTCCAATTCTCTTTCCACAGCCCTTCTTAATTTTTTATCTTCTTCGTAAAGACTAAAATTACCTTTGTCGCCAAGATATTTGAAAATAGAATTAATTGATTCTTGAATGTCAAAAAGGTATTTTTTTATTTTAGGATTCATAAATCAATTTTTTACTTTTATTGATTTCTTCGATAAAGTAAGGATTTGATAATGATTTATCGGTTATTAAGTCTATTTCTTTTTCAAATAATTCCCTAAATTGATAATTTAGGGCAAAATAGTTATCGCTATATTTTTCAAGAGGCATTTCCTTAAAAGAAACCAAAAAATCCAAATCACTGTCCTTAGTATAGGAATCTTTTGAAGCTGATCCAAATAAATAAAGAGTTTTTACATCATATTTATTACAAGCTTTTTGAATTTCTTCTAATTTAGAATCTATGATCGGATGCATAATTTGATATTTAAGCCTTTATGCTTGGTTTGATTTTATCAGGGTTGTTAAATTAAAACAACGCCTTATGCCAGATCTTTTACTCAATCCCAGAAAAACTTTTACATTTGCATTTTTGATATCCACTCAATTCTCTCATCACCCGGCTCCAACTGCTTCCCATGATGGCTACAAATTTCAGAATTATTAAATAAACTCTCGAATTAGAATAAAAAAGTAAAATAAAATACTTATTCAAAAGTATTTTATTTAGCAAGGAGTTTTTATGTTTTTATGAGTTTTTGGCGATCATCCTAATAGGTGCACCAGGGATTAGGAATTTCATCCGGGTCCAAGCAACATTCCATGTCCATGTGTATTCCTTTATTCTGTTTGCTTTTTCTGGGCTTATCATTTTTTTTGGCGCAGACAAGTTTCCCATTGACCATTTTCGCGGAAACCGGATGTTTGGCGGTGATTTTGGGCTTGGCCTTAGCCTGGGGCCTGACTATTGGAATAAACTTAAAGGAATTAACCGCCTCTTTGTATTCAGGAAAGAGCTTGGTTGTTTCTTTTTCCGGCTTGGCGAACCTTTCCCCGCTTTCTCCGACCGCCGGAATTATATTAAAGATAAAATTGCCTTTGGTAATGCTGTAAAAATAGGCGGGCTCATAGCAGGGATTGTCTTCATCCACGCTTACCTTTTGAAAATGGAACGCGTCCGGGCCGAAATCTGTTTCTTCTGAAAGCGGGCAATTGCTTGTGTCTTCGGGGGCTCCTTCTTTTTTTCGGACTTCGTTCGTGTTTTCAAGGCCTTTTACTTTATTTACTGAATATACTTTCACGTCGTAGCCGGCAAAGACTTTTTGGTCGTCTTCGCTGGCGCTTCGAAATTTATAAATCGTTTCATAGACGGCGCTTTTTTCCGTTGGCATTTTGTATTGGGTGTTGTTTTTCCATGAATCGGGATGTTGAATTTCAAAGCCATACCACTTGTTTTGATAAGTATCCCAGGCGGTCGTGTCAACCGGCTTCGGAACCACTTCTCCAGTAAAAAGCTTTTCGTCTTCCGGGGTCTGGATCAATGTTTCCCGGTCCGGGCGATACTTATTGTTGAATTTTTCGTAGAGCTTAATAATCTTTTGGCGATATACTATTGAAAATCCAATAATGAGAAGCGCTAACAGGAAAAGAATAAAAATCCACTCGATCGCGCGAGGAAGAAGTTTGCGTTTAGGGTCAAAGAGTTTTTTGAATAATGATTTTGTTTTTTGTTTTGGCATGATTGAAACAGCTATTTCGTTGAGGTGAATAGCAAAATTTTATTGATTGGATTATATCATATTTTTTCGGGAAACGAAAAGCCTGTAAAATTATTTCTTAGAAAGAGCCAGGGCCACGTCAATATAACAGCCTTGTCTTTTTTCCAGGTCAAGAATTTTGTCGCAAATATTAGTATCCGGCTCAAGATGAACGGCAAAGCCGCTGAGACAGCCGTTCCTTTCTGCCCGGGGAACTTCTTCGCAAAGCGACAAATCTTTATTGGTCATGGCTCTGTCCCTGACGCATCCTTTGGGTGATTTACCGGCGCAAAATGATATTTCCTGGGGGAAAAAGGTCAGACAATTAACGTTATTTTTACACAAAGAAGCGTCTTTTTGTTGGAACGCGAGACAGGTGTTTCGGTCCTGGACGCTTTGGTTTATCCCGACTTTTTCACAATCTTCATTGGTGATTTGGGCTGATTCGTCCTCCCAGAACAGGGCGTTCACGTAATTGAAGTAACACTGTTGTTTTTCCTGCTGGCTGTAATCAATGCCCGAACAGATATCTATGTTCCTGCTTATTTGAGCCAGCACGTTGTAGCAGATTTTTTTGGTTTCGGGATCAGGAAGTTTTTGGCAATAAGCGGGATCTCTGTTGGCGTGAGCCAGGCAAAGATTTCTGTCAGATTCTTCATTGCCGCCTCTATCGTTGCCGTTGCCGGACGGTTGCGCCAGTTGGTTATTTTTTTGAAGGCTGTCGCTTGATTTGGGGCCGGCTGGTATTGGATTGTCGCCCGGCTGTTCGCCGCCGTCAGGTTCTTCATTGTCGCCTTTTATTTCTTCGCAAAACTGAGGGGCGCGATTTACAACGGCCAAACAATACAACCTGCCGCCTGGGCCTAAATCGGGCGAAATGGGTAATTTTTCGCAGATTTTATTGGAAGGGGTTTGGGGAACGTTAATTTGGCTTGATTCATCATCCTCTTGATCGGCCGGATCGGTAATTTTATTTAATTGTTTGGCGCAGCCGGTGGCGAAAAAAGATAGAAAGAGGATAATGATTATTTTTTTAGTCATTTTTTTTGTTTTATTTTTATTTTGTTATTCATGATTATGATTTAAGTATCTCACTTGTTTTTGTGTTTTACAAGACAAGATATCGCGATATCGCGCGTAAGGCAATTTTTCTTTTAGGGTCTGTTGCCAAATTGCATTTCTACTGCAATTTGGCAACAGACCCTTTTATAACATCTGTGTTAAATATGGGCGCGATCTTTAGCTTTTATAATCAAACACAGGTGTCATCAGCCGATATTATAAGCCTCGGCTGGAGGGCTTTTAAGAATCAAATTTTTAAATCCTTGTCCGCCTCCGCTGGAGTCGGATCGGCGGGGAAAGTCTCAAGATCATCTTCCTCTCGCCAGACGATCTCCGGCTCTCCATTTCTCAACTCCAGGAACAGGACTGGAGGAGAAAGGGCGATGGGCAATCCGGGAACAATGACCCGGACATCCATCGCGATTGGCTCGGCGTTCGAAGGGATATTGGGTTCGCCTCCCTCATCTAAGTATTTCTTTTCATAGATAAAGAAGGCGATAAAACCGGGCCTTGGGACGGAAGGGGCTATCACGCAGGGGTGGCCGTGATACCTCTTGATAATTTCGCCCCAGGCGGCCAGATCGCCCGGCGGAGTCTTGTCCGCGGCCAGGGCCAGGGTTATCCCCAGCCAAAGAATGACGAGAGCCGCGCCGCTAGCGCAGATTTTTTTCATCTCATTCTCCTTTCCGGCGCAGAAACGCGCCTGGCGAGATCTAATTGCCTCCAGCCAAGCCTTTCGAAGTGTCTGGTTTTTTCCTCCCAAGACACTTCGCGCCCTTGGAACAGGCAATACCCTGTCCAATCCGTTTCTTCGGATATAATCAGGTCAGGGTATATCCAGCATGTCCTGTTATCAAGGGCGTGCCGGCAGCATACGCAACGCATCTTTTCACCTCCTTTCTTTTGGGGATATCAAAGAACAGGATTAAGTTCTTAACCGCGTATTCTGCCACTTTATATAAAAAAGTAAAGGATTATGCTAAGATACGGCCAGCTTACCAGCTGGTTTTCTAAAATGAAAAACAAAAATAAATTTCACGGTTGGATATTTTTTAAAATTCTACTGCTTTTTATTATGGCCGGCGGTTTTGTTTTTTTGGCTTGGGACGCGAAAATAAGGCGCGGTTTGGAGCCGGGAGCGGAAATTGAAGATTCCAGGCTTTTGGAGATGAAGAATCGATTTGAGAACGCCCAGGAACAGGAAGCTTTTCCCAGGATGATTCCTGAATCAAAGAAACGCGAGATGCTGGATTGCGGCTATGCCAGGCTTGACGCTTATTTTCCTCCTGAACCATCTTCTGGAATTGGGGCGGCAAGAACCGGAGAAGCGGGGCGAAGCGCCTGCGAATTATCAGCTGATAATGGTTTGGATTTTGAATATGATCGCCTGGAGGTCGTGATTATCGCTGATGGAAAAATAAAGGGCCGGGGCGGTTCGGGCCGGGGCGACATATTGAAAGATATAGAGTTAGCCGTGGATTTGGCTGTAAAAGATAAAGAATTCGGCGGCGCTTTGACCAGCCAGGGAAAAGACCAGGCTGAACTTTTATATTCTTTTTCTTACAACAGGCGGGAATTAAAGGATATGGGCCGGCAATGGCTGGAAGCTGAAATTGAGCCCGGACTGCATACTTTGGGAATAAATAAGCAGGGAAAGGAGACTTTTTTAGAGGCTTTGACTTTTGCGCGTAAAAATTACTCAGCAAGACAAGGATTAAAAGAGCTTTGCCGCCGGGTTGAATCAAGCGAAGACTGCCGGGAGAATAAGCAGACGGCGTTCTATTTGTATGATGAGTTCGCGTTTAAGGGCGGGAGGCAGGGAAAAACGGGAGATCTTTTCCGTTATAATATTTTAGTCGAGGATAAAGATATTGATTCGGATTTTTTGCTGAAAAGACTGGAATCGGCGCGGAACTGGTATCTGGAGACCGTGAACCGGGAAACGGGACGGCTGGAATATCTTTATTTTCCGGACAAGGACAGCTATTCAGCCGGAAACAACCAAGTGAGACAGTTGGCCGTGCTTTGGTCAATGGCTGAACTGGATAAATTTTTAGAAAAAGAAAAGGGCGGAGATTACGCCTCTCGGCCCGAGTTTAAGAAACTGATAGCTAATACTTTTGACCATTATTTAAAGTTCGCAAAAGAAGATCAGGAGAAATATTATTTGGAAATCCAGGGCCAGGCTAAGTTAGCTTACAACGCTTTTTTGGTGATGGCGCTTTTAAATAGCCCGGATTATCCCGGGGCGCGAGGATATATGAATAAGCTGGCCCAAGGAATTGTCAAGCAACAGAAAAAAGACGGCTCTTTCGCTACCCATTTTAACTCTTCTGAAAATTCCGGGGTTGATTTTTATCCGGGCGAAGCCATGCTGGCTCTTATGAAGGCTTATCAGGAGACGGGTAATAAATTGTACCTTGATTCGGTGAAAAAAGCTTTTCCCTATTACCGGGATTATTGGAGAGACAATAAAGAAACAGCTTTTATTCCCTGGCATTCGCAGGCTGATTATTTGCTTTTT